>DATHUL010000022.1:0-3925 GCA_035462285.1 Acidimicrobiia bacterium | reverse complement strand
GATGTCCTCGTTCCACAGATCGGGCCGGGTCTCTATGAACTCGGTCATCAGGTCGATGCAGCGCTGATCGTCCACCACCACCACTTCCACGTCGTTGGCCCGAAGCAGGTCTTCGGCGCCGAGGAAGGTGCGGTTCTCTCCGATCACCACCCTGGGGATGCCATAGAGCAGGATCGCCCCGGTGCACATCTGACATGGGGAGAGAGTGGTGTAGATCTCCGATCTCCGATACTCGGAGGCGACCAGCCGTCCCGCGTTCTCCAGGGCATCCATCTCGCCGTGGAGGATGGGGCTCCCCTTCTGGACCCTCCGGTTGTGACCCCGTCCCGCGATCTCACCCCCGACCACCAGCACCGATCCGATCGGTATCCCGCCCTCGGCCAGACCCAATCCGGCCTCGTCGATGGCGGCGTCGAGAAACGGGTCGGGCACGAAGCGATGCTACAAGCTGGGCCCACCACCGGACCGGTGGGGATACTCTCGACGTGGTGCGGTTCGGTCTGTCCTTTCCCAATTTCGGCGCATATGCCGAACCGACGACGATGGTCGGGCTCTCCCGCGCCGCAGAAGCGGCCGGTTGGGATGGCTTCTTCGTCTGGGATCACATCGTGGTCGGCGACGGGATGCCGGTGGCCGACCCGTGGGTCCTGCTCGGCGTAATCGGCCAGGCCACCGAGGCCATCCGGATCGGTCCGATGGTGACCGCCCTGCCCCGTCATCGACCCTGGGTGGTGGCTCGTCAGGCGGTGACGATCGATCGCCTCGCCGGCGGGAGGATGGTTCTCGGTGTAGGTCTCGGGTACCCGCCCGAGCCCGAGTTCGGGACCTTCGGCGATCCCACCGACCCTCGTCTCCGGGCCGACCTCCTCGACGAGGGGCTGGACATCGTCACCGGGGTCTGGTCCGGCCGGCCCTTCGAGTTCCACGGTGAGCACTTCGACCTGCGCCGGACCACGTTTGCCCCGGTCCCGGTGCAGCAGCCCCGCATACCGATCTGGGTGGCCGGGATGCTGCCCAATCTTCGCCCGTTTCGTCGCGCCGCCCGCTACGACGGGGTGTTCCCGATTCGCGAGGACATGGAGGACATGACCCCTGCCGATGTGGCTCGGGTCGCCTGCTATGTGTCACGGCACCGCCTCGGGGAGGGGCCGTTCGACATCGTGGTCGGAGGGTCTGCCGGAACCGACGTGGATGCCATGGAGAAGGCGGGGGCCACCTGGTTCCTGGCCGGGCCCAGCCCATCGGGTGAGCCGGTGGAGGACACCCTGGCCTGGGTCTCGGCCGGACCTCCCTCCTAGGGAGTGGGTAGGGGCTGGCCGGCGCTGAACGCCGCCAGCACCTCTGACGCTGCGGGTTCTGCTCGGACCAGGTAGGCGACGCCCCCCTCTTCGGCCCCGACCACCGGAAGCGTCACCGAGTCGGTTTCCGCAGCCGAGCGCATCGCCCATCCGGTTTGGGCGAGGACGAAGAGGGTCAGGTCGGAGTCGGCGGTGAGATGCGACCCGATCGCGGTGACAACCAGTGGGCTGCGTATGACCCCCGACACCGAGGAGGCCTCGCCGATGATCTTGGTCAGCACCTCCCGCTGACGGGCGGCCCGGGCGATGTCGCCACCCCCTTGCGCCACCCAGGCCCCGTCCCGGAACTCCTCGTAGCTGCGGGAGCGGGCATAAGCGAGGGCAGTCGCACCGTCGACGGTATGGACCCCGGCCTCGACGTTGAGACCTGATTTCTGGTCACGGGCCGCATAGGGGAACTCGATCTCGATGCCGCCCAACGCGTCGACTATTCCGGCGAAACCCCCGAACTCCACTTCCAGGTAGTGGTTGGGCCGGATACCGGTGGCGATGGCGACCGTCTCCACCAGCAGATCCGGCCCGCCGAAGGCATAGGCGGCATTCACCTTGTTCACCCCTTGCCCCGGGATCTCGACCCGGAGGTCGCGCGGGATGGAGAGCAGCTGGCGACGGCCATCGACCACCTGGGCGAGGATGATGACGTCGGCTCTCGACCCTCCGAAGTCCCCGAAGTTCCCCTGATCGAGGTCGTCGGGGAGGTTCTCCCGATTGTCGGTGCCGACGATGAGGTAGACCCCGTCCCCGTCGGCGAGGGAGGGGACCGGCCCCGCATCTCCCATCTGGAAGTCGGCGAGGACGGTGAGGGCGAGCATACCGGCGGCGGCGATTACCAGGATGGCGAGGATCCACAGGAAGAGACGTTGTCCTCGGCTGAATCTGCGTCGACGGGCCCTGGGGGGCGCGGTCCTGGGATGGGTGATCGGATCGTGGCTCATGAGTAGGGCACCTCTCAGGTGCCGGGAAGACGGTAAACCTGGAGACGCGGTTAGTCGCGTTCGGATCCACACACCCCTTCCAACCGTCCGCTCGGCGCCGTACTTTCGCCCTCATGTATGCGGCCACCACCTCGGTGGCGCTCGTCGGAGGTGAGGCGCGGCCGGTTCGCGTCGAGGCCCACGTCGGGCGACAGGGTGAAGCCTTCAAGTTGTCCGGTCTCCCCGACACCGCGGTCCGGGAGGCCAAGGATCGGGTCCGTGCCGCGGTGGTCTCGGCAGGGATCCGGTTCCCAAATCGAACGGTGACGGTGAATCTGGCCCCGGCCGACCTGCCCAAGGCCGGAACCGACTACGACCTCCCCATCGCTCTAGGTGTTCTGGCGGCCAGTCGGGAGATCCCCGTGCTTCGAGAAGCGGTGGTGATCGGCGAGCTCGCCCTCGACGGCGAGGTGAGGCCCGGCCCCAACGCCTTAGGTGCCGGCGTGCTCAGCGCCCGGGAGAACATCCCGTGTCTGGTCGCTTCGGCGTCGGCCGGTGAGGCGGCGTCCATACCGGGCTCGAGGGCCTACGGCGTGGCTAGCCTCGCCGCCGCGGTGGACCTGCTCCGGGGAGGTCTCGACCTGGCATCCCCTGCTCGCCCTGGCACGCCGTTGCCGCCCGACCCGGTCCCAGACCTCTCCGATATCAGGGGGCAGCCCCTGGCGCGGCGCGCCCTCGAGGTGGCTGCGGCCGGTGCACATCATCTCTTGATGCACGGCCCGCCCGGGTCGGGGAAGACGATGTTGGCCCGACGCATGGTCGGGATCCTCCCGCCCCTGACCATCCCCGAGGCGGTGGAGACCGCGATGCTGTGGGCCGCGGCCGGGCGTCGCCGTGGTCTCGACACCACCCCTCCGTTCCGTTCGCCCCATCACACCGCCTCCAGGGCGGCTCTCATCGGCGGTGGAAGCGGCAACCCGGTCCCGGGCGAGGCATCTCTTGCCCACCGCGGCGTTCTCTTCCTCGACGAGCTGGCCGAGTTCCCCCGCAGTCATCTCGACACCCTGCGCCAGCCGCTCGAGGAAGGCGTCGTCTCCGTGGCGAGACGGGGGATGTCGCTCGACTTCCCTGCCTCGTTCCAGCTGCTGGCAGCGACCAATCCGTGTCCTTGTGGCTTCTACGGGGACAGAAGACGGCCGTGCGACTGTCGTCCCGCGGTCAGGGGGCGCTACCGGGCCCGGATCTCGGGTCCCCTGCTCGACCGTTTCGATCTCGTCGTCCATGTCGGCCGGGTGGAGGAAGAGGAGTACACCGGGCCCCGAGGGGAGGCGAGTTCCCAGGTCTCGGGTCGGGTGGAGATGGCGCGCCAGACGCAGCTGGAGCGGGGGCTGATGAATCGGCATCTGGTACCGGGACAAGACGGGCTGGAGTCCGAGTCGGCCCGTGGGCTGGTGTCGGCGGCGGTGGGCCGGGCGGTCCTCACCGCACGGGGGGCGGACCGGGTGCGCCGCGTGGCCCGCACCATCGCCGATCTCGAAGGCTCGGCTCAGGTCGACGAGGAGCACGTGGCGGAGGCGATCGGTCTTCGCGGTGAGTGGCGGGATGAGTGAGCACCGGATGGTCGGTCCCGAAGATGAGGACTACCCGGTCGGG
>DATHUL010000021.1:0-8909 GCA_035462285.1 Acidimicrobiia bacterium | reverse complement strand
CAGGTCAGCTGGTCCAACCCGACCGCGCCTACCGACAGCTCGTCCCGTGCCCCCAACACGACGGTCGAGGTGGACGGCTCGATGCGGACCACGTACCTCGGCTGGCCCAAGGCGACGCCCAGCCCGCGGCGCTGGCCTACCGTGAACCCGGCGATCCCCACGTGTTGGCCGATCTCGGTCCCGTCACCGTCCACCAGGGGCCCCGGCTCGAAAGCCTCGGGCGCGGTGTCGCGGAGAAACCCCCGATAGTCCCCCTGCCCGACGAAGCAGATGTCCATCGACTCCGGCTTGGCCGCGGTGCGCAGGCCGATCTCGGCCGCCACCGCCCTGACCGCGGTCTTGGTCAACTCCCCGACCGGGAGCCTGATCCTGGCCAGCTCGGACTGGGTCAGCATGGAGAGGACATAAGACTGGTCCTTGGCCCGATCCAGGCCACGACGCAGGGCCCACACATCGTTCTCGAGCCGGTTCCGGGCGTGATGCCCGGTGACCAGGACCTCGCAATCAAAGTGGTCGAGACCGTTGAGCAGCCGATCGAACTTGACCGTCCGGTTGCACTCGATGCATGGGTTGGGGGTCCGGCCCGATGCGTAATCGGCGACGAACCGATCGACCACCCCTCCCCGGAACTCCTCCGTGTAGTCGAGCACGTAGTAGGGGATGTCGAGTTGAGCCGCCACCCGGCGGGCATCCTCGGCGTCGGAGACGGTGCAGCACCCGGCGGTTGGCGCCTCTCCATGCGGCCCGGACCACAGCTTGAGCGTGACCCCCACCACCTCGTGGCCGGCCTCCCTCATGAGGGCGGCGGCGACGGAGGAGTCTACCCCGCCCGACATGGCGACCAGGGCCCTCATCGCAACTCCTCGACCAACCCGAGCACTATCTCGGCGGCATCGATCGCCTGGTCGAAGGTGCTGTCCCACCCGAAGCTGAAACGGACACTCTCCCGCGCCTCGTCTGCGCCGAGGCCCATCGCCTCGAGGACATGGGATACCCGGGCGGCGCCCGACTGGCAGGCCGAGCCGGCCGAGGCGGCCACGCCGGCCCGATCGAGACGCATGAGCAGGGTCTGGTTGCGGAGCCCGGGGAGCCTGAGGTTGAGATGATGGGGCGAGCGCATCGGCTCCGGGGTGTTGACCACCACGTCGGGAACACCGGCGATGACCCGCTTCTCGAACTGATCCCGCATCGAGCCCACCTCGGTTCGGAACCGGGCCCGGTCGGCTGCCGCCGCTTCCATGGCCGCGGCCAGACCCACCGCCCCGGCCACGTCGTGTGTCCCCGAGCGTCTCCCCATCTCCTGACCGCCGCCGTGGAGCAGCGGTTCCAGCGGTGTCCCTTCCCGGACATAGAGCAGACCCGCACCCTTGGGACCGCCGAACTTGTGCCCGGTGAGAGTGAGCAGGTCGACGCCGAGGGCATCGACGTCGACGTCCTGGGAGGAGAAGGCCTGGACCGCATCGGTGTGGACGAGGACGTCGGGATGACGCTGGCGGACTGCGGCCGCGATCCGGGGAAGGTCCTGCACCGAGCCGGTCTCGTTGTTGACCCACATCACCGAGACCACGGCCGTGTCGGAGCCGACCGCTTCGAGCAGCGAGTCGAGGTCGACATCCCCACTCCGGTCGACCCCGACCACCTCGGTGGGGAGCCCGAGTCGATGCAAGAAATCGGTGGTCTCGAGAACCGCCTCGTGCTCGGTGGCGACGGTGACCACTCCCCGTCGCCGGGTGCTGCCCAAGGCCGCCCCCTTCAGGGCGAGGTTGTCCGACTCGGTCCCCCCGGAGGTGAGCACGATCTCGGCCGGCCGGGCGCCGACGACCGAGGCGATCCGCTCCCTGGCCTCCTCCAATGCGTTCTTGGCGCGTCGGGAGACGTCGTGGACCCCGGAGGAGTTGCCGAAGACCTCGGTCGAGTAGGGCCTCATCGCCTCCCAGATCCCGGGACGCATCGGCGTGGTGGCGGCATGGTCGAGGTAGATCATGTCGAACCCGATTGTCGCAGGCCTGCGCGGCTGTCACGATCCGGTCATGGACGCGACGAGTGGATCGCCGGGAAGGCGGCCGGTGGAGCTGGTCGTCGGACTCGCCGCCTCGCCGGAGCGGGTTTGGGCCGAGTTGGCCGACCTCGCCTCGCACTCTGAGTGGATGGGCGATGCCGAGACGATCGAATTCGTCACCGGTCAGACCACTGGCATAGGGACCCGAATGAGAGTTCCAACCCGGATCGGGCCTCTCCGCTCGGTCGACCTGATGACAGTCGTCGAATGGGAGGAAGGAAGGTCGATCGGAGTGGAGCACGTCGGAGCGGTTGCCGGGGTGGGCCGGTTCCAGCTGCGCCCTTCGGCCACCGGCACCGAGCTGACCTGGACCGAGGTCCTGCGCTTTCCCTGGTGGATGGGCGGCCGGTGGGGAGCATGGCTGGCCCGACCGGTTCTGAGGCGGATCTGGCGGAGGAACCTGGAGCGTCTTCGCCGACGTGTCGAGGTCAGCGCCCCTTGAACACGGGCGGTCGTTTGGCGATGAAGGCGGAGACCCCCTCCCGTGCATCCTCGGTCTTGAACGACTCGTTGAACGCCTCGCGCTCGACGAGGAGGCCCTGGTCGACCGGCAACCCAGCCCCCGAGTTGAGCGCCTTCTTGGCTGCGGCGATGGCCCGGGTCGGCGCTTCGGCCCAGTCCCGGGCCGACCCCATGGCTGCTTCGAGCAGTTCGCTGCCCAGGAATACCTTGTCGGCGAGACCGATCGCCAAGGCCTCTTCGGCGTCGAGCTGGCGGCCGGTGAAGACCATCTCCTTGGCCCGCTGATAGCCGACGATCCGGGTGAGACGCTGGGTCCCGCCCGCCCCGGGGATGAGACCGAGGAGGATCTCCGGCTGACCGACCCGGGCGTCGTCGGCCAGGTAGCGGAAGTCGGCACCCATGGCCAGCTCCAGACCCCCTCCGAGGGCAAACCCGTGCACCGCGGCGATGGTCGGCTTCTCCAGCGACTCGAGAGCGGTGATCGCCTCCTGAAGGGCCCATGCGCTCCGCTCCTCGGCCCCGGCTTCGAAGGTGGCCTGAAAGCCCCTGATGTCGGCACCGGCGGCGAAGTGCGGCTCACCGGTGACTACCACCGAGCGAATGGCGGGGTCGTTGCAGCGCTGGAACGTCTCTCCCAGGGCCCGGGCGATCTCCTCGGTGAGGGCGTTGACCGGAGGCCGGTCGATCCGGACCAGGGCGACCGGCCCGTCGACGGTCAGGTCTACGTGTTCCATGGCAGGAGGCTAGATGTGATCAGTCGCTCGGTGGCGACGTGGTCAGGGATGGATCGGCTCGACCAGGTCGGCACGCCACTCGGCGGCGGGAAAGGGCTGCGACCAGTAGGCCGTCTCGCCCGCGATCAGGCCTTCGCGCATGCGGAAGACGAACACAGTCTGATAGGGATTGCCGTCGCCGTAGTCCAGATCCGCCTCCAGGACCATCAGGTTCCCGTCCTCCACGACCCGGGGGTTGGTGACGGTGGGCAGGGTGGGAAATCTGCTGTAGATCTCACGACGGTTGGCGTTGCCCACGATCCTCTCGTTGGACTGGGGCCATTCCAGCACCACGTCCTCGGTGAACAGCTCGTTCAACGCCTCCAGGTCCCGGGCGTTGATGGCGGCGACCAAGGCCCTCGCCGTCCTCTCGTTCTCGCTCAATTGGAAGATCCTCCACTAGATCGACCACCGACCGGTCACGGATCGGTCCAGACGAATCTAGAGGTCGGCGCATCGGGTCGAGTCACAATGCTGATCCTGGTCGGAGGCGGGGGCGGATGCCCCTAGGTACTGAGCTCGACCAGCTGTTTCAGCCTGGGATCGAGCCCGGGTCGAGTCGGCGGATAGACACTCCCGTCAGGTTTGACGAAGACAGGGCTCCCGCCCGAGTCGTCCCTGATCGACCATCCATCTTCGTGCAGGAACCGGTGATGGTATCCGCACACAAGATGAGATTGTTCAGGTCGGTAGAGCCACCATCGGCCCAGTGGATCTTGTGGTGCCCATGAACCCAACCGTGATGGGGACAGCCGGGGAACCGGCATCCTCCATCACGAAACCAGAGTTGACGACGCAGCCAACCCGGGATCATCCGGGAGCGACGACCTACGCCGAGCACTCTCATGTGGTCGGAGACACTGCACTCGACGATCCCGTCACATAACGTCTCGCCGTCTCGTTGGCGATGGGCGGGCTCGCCATCAGCTCGGCGACGCCAAAGGTGCTCGTGTCCTCGGTCAATGCCTCGAGGTCGGCGAACACCGTCACCTGAGCAGGCACAGCATGGTTCCCGCCGCCACTGGTGGCAGACAGCTCGACCAGACCATCGGCGAGCCGGCAGGGATACGGGTCGAACATTCCCGTCTCCGGGTTGACCGGGATCCGATCGGCCCGTTCCCGGACTGCGGTCTCGAGCAGTTTGCCTTCTGCGCCAGGGAGAGTCCCGTCGAACCGCAGCTCGGACTGGTCCAGATTCCATTGCAGGCCAAGATGCCTTCGCTCCCATGCCGTGCGCTCCTCCTCGACGGTGGGTGGGGTGGCCCGCCGAGCCGCCCGATCGAGTGCCGCCGTCGACAGACCGAGACATTCTTCGATCAGACCTTCCTCGGTGGTCGGAGTCGCCATCTTGGAGATGGCCACCTGGTCGAGGGAGAGGTTGCCGACTGCGAGCTGTTCCCGGAGCTTGGGCAGGTCCCGGAGCCGTCGAGCCACTCGGACCAATTGGGACGCCGTCGCGTGCCGGGCCGACATCCGAACTGCCGCCCAATGGGTCAGGTCGCGTGAACCATCAGCGGTGAAGCTCTGCCGCCGGTCGGCCTCCATCAGAGCCTCGCCGACGACTGCCAACGCGGCCCAGGTCAGGCTCGAGAAGTGGGCAATCAGCCCGTCCAGTTCGTCTGCCGAGTACCTCTCCATCTCCATGCCGCCAACGTACAAATCCCGAGTGACAGATTCGGGCCGGCAGAGGGCGATCGGAGAAGAAGTATCAGAGACACTGGAGAGGGGCGGGGGAGACGCCGCGATCGCTCACGACGTCACCCCGGGGAGGTCGCGCATCGACGGGTGCTTCTTCGCCTCCACCGCCCGGATCTTCATCCGGGCGTCGACCACGACCACGCCACCGCCCGGCTCCAGCACCTTCACCGGGTTGAGGTCCATCTCCATCATCTCGGGGACGGCCTCGATCAGAGCAGACACCTTGAGCAGGGCGTCCTCGAGGGCGGAGACGTCGCCCTTGGGCTGGTTGCGGTATCCGTCGAGGAGCTTGGAGCCTTTGATCTCCTTGATCATCTCCGTGGCGTCGACATCGGTGAGTGGGTGGATGCGGAAGGCCACGTCCTCGAGCAGCTCGACGTAGATACCGCCCAACCCGAAGACGACGAGCGGGCCGAAGTTCGGGTCCTGGGTCATCCCGATCAGCACCTCGTGGCCCCCTGCGACGAACTCCTGGACCAGCACTCCGTCGGCATCGTCGACCGCCTTGGTCACCTGCTTGTAGGCCTCCTTGATGCGGGTCTCGCCTTCGATGTCGAGGGCAACCCCACCCACGTCGGACTTGTGCAGCGCCGCTTCCGAGATCACCTTGAGCACCACGGGACCCCCCATCTCGTGGGCAACCCTGACCGCCTCCCGGGCGGAGGTCACGACCGACGAGCGGGGGACACGGAGCCCGACCGTCTCCAGGATGGTGCCGACCAGATCGGGGTCGAGCCATCCACCCTCGGCAGGAATGGTGGGTAGAGCTCCTTGCACCAGCGAGCGAAGCTCCGACGCGACCTCCGGGTCGACCGGTACCTCACGGCCCGGGTCACGCTGCCGCCACTGCCCGTGTCGCACCGCCCTGGTCAGGGCGAGGGCAGCCGACTCGGGGAACATGTAGGTGGGGATGGCCCGGGCCCCGTTTCCGCCGGCGAGATAGCGGGCGGCGTCCTCGCCGGTCTGCATGAACACCGAGAGCAGTGTCACCTCGCCCTCGTAGGCACGTTGAGCCCGGTGCAGGGCCTCGGCCACTTTCTGAGCCCCACCGGCGAACACCGGGATGTAGATCACCATGACCGCGTCGACCTCTCCCGATTCGAGGAGGAGCGAGGTGACGTGCTCGAACTCGGTTGGCCCGCCGGAGGCGATCAGGTCGACCGGGTTCCGGGTCGACGCCTCGGCGGGGAGTGCGGTGGCCATCCGCTCCCTCAAGCCGGCGGACAGCTCGGGCAGCACCAGGCCATTGGCTTCCAGGGCATCGGCGGCGAGGATGCCGGGCCCGCCGGCGTTGGTGACCACCCCGACCCGCTCCCCGGTGGGGATGGGTTGATTGGCGAGAAGACTGGCGGCATCGAACAGCTGGTCGATGGTATCCACCCTGATCACGCCCGACTGCCGGAACAGGGCCTGGACCGCCACGTCCGACGAGGCCAGGGCGCCGGTGTGCGAGGAGGCGGCACGGCTGCCCGACTCGGAGCGTCCCGATTTGACCGCGATGATCGGCTTGCGCCGGCCGATGCGCCGGGCGATGCGGGAGAACTTCATCGGGTTGCCGAAAGACTCGAGATAGAGGGTGATGACGTCGGTGGCCGGATCGTCCTCCCAGGCCAGGATCAGGTCGTTGCCGCTGACATCGGCCTTGTTCCCCACCGAGACGAACTGGGAGATGCCGATGTTGTTCCGGTTCGCATAGTCGAGGATGGCGATGCCGAGGGCGCCGGACTGACTGGACATGGCCACGTTGCCCGCCGGCGGGTAGACCGGAGCGAAGGTGCCGTTGAGCATGACCGAGGGGGCGGTGTTGAGCAGCCCCATGCAGTTGGGTCCGACCATGCGCATCCCGGAGTCACGCACGATGTCGAGCAGCTCCGCCTCCAGCTTGGCTCCCTCCTCCCCCGTCTCGGAGAAGCCGGCCGAGATCACCACGATGCCGCGCACCCCGGCGGCGGCGCATTGCCGGGCGACATCTACGACGAAGTCTCGGGGCACCACTATGTAGGCCAGGTCGACCTCGTCGGGCACGTCACCGATGGTCGGATACGCCCGCACCGACCCGATCACCTTCGCCTTGGGGTTGACCGGGTAGAGCGGGCCGGTGAAGCCCTCGAAGATGATGTTGTGGAAGAGCCGGCCGCCTATCGAGGCGGGATCGGTCGAGGCGCCGATCACTGCCACCGACCGGGGGAAGAAGAGGGGTAGGAGCGAGGCGGCGACTGCTCGCTTCTCCCGCTCCCATTCCGCCTGGAGCAGTCCTTCGCTCAACGCCACCGGGAAGTCGACCGTGAACACGCCCTCCTCGATGGTGCGGGTGAGGTCGTACCCCGAATTGCGGAACAGCCGCATCATCTGGCGGTTCTCGGGAAGGACGAACGCCTCGAACCTCTCCACGCCATGGGCCCTGGCGTGGGTGGTGAGCAGTTGGAGCAACTGGGTCCCGATGCCCCGCCCCTGGTGCTCGTCGGCGACGGCAAAGGCAACCTCGGCGGTGCCGGTGTTGTCGCGTTCCCGGTCGTAACTGGCCAGCCCGATCATCTTCCCGTCGAGGACCGCGATCAGGGCCATCCGGTCGGCGTAGTCGACGTGGGTGAAGAACTCGACCTCCTTCGGCTCGAGGGTCTCCTTGATCCGGAAGAAGCGGAAGTAGCGCGAGTCGGGCCCGAGACGCTCGAAGAAGTCGATCAACAGAGGCCCGTCGTCGTGTCTGATCGGGCGGATACGCGCCCCACCTCCGTCGCGAAGGGCGACCTCCAATTCGAACTCGGATGGGTACTCGGCCACGGCCCCACGCTAACGCATCGGGTGTTCGGGTCCGGTGGCGCGGATCGAACATGTGTTCTAGACTTGGGCAAGCCGAAAAAGGAGGGCGACTTGTGGGACAGATGATCGAGCTCGCCGAGGGGGACGGCGCCTTCATGGCGAGCCCGGAGTCGGATCCGCAGGGAGGCGTGCTCCTCCTCCATGCCTGGTGGGGTCTGAACCAGCCGATACAGGACCTGGCCGACCGTCTCGCCGATGACGGATTCACCGTCATCGCCCCCGACCTGTTCGACGGGGTGGTGCTGGACACCGTCGAAGACGCCGACGCCCATGGCGAGAACGAAGAGGCGATGGAGGAGACCTACTTCGGCAAGGCGAACCACGGGCTGGATGCCCTTCTTGCCGCACTGCGGGCACCATCGGTCGGGGTAGTCGCGTTCAGCTTCGGTGCCTGGTATGCGCGACGACTGGCCAAGGTGCGCGAGGAGGTCGAGGCTCTGGTCATCTTCTACGGGGGCGACGGCTTCGCGCTGCCGGAGCGAGCCGGCGGCGGCCATCCCACATTTCTGGCCCACGTCGCAGAAGACGACCCCTACGAGGAGGAGGACCCGTCGGGGGTGGAACCGTTCCACACCCGGCTGCAGGAGCTGGACCCGCGAAACGGGGCATACCTCTATCCGGGCGCCAAGCACTGGTTCTTCGAATCGGATCGTCCCGAGTTCGACCCCGAGGCGAGTCGTCTCGCCTACTCCCGGACGATCGAGTTCCTCCGGGAGTGCCTGCCCCAGGGTTAGGCCGACCGGCCTCGCCGCCGGGTGTCGACTATCCCGGGCAAGCCTCCCCGCAGGATTACACTCTGGTCGACGGGGGTCGATCTATGCGGGAAAGGTGAGACACGAGGACGCAGATCTTCCCACGCGCAACGTGGGGCCCGGGCCCGGTTCCTCTCCCCTCCCCCACCCACCGGCCCGGGTCCCACGACCTTTTTCCAGCGAGATGGGGGCAGGCTCCCAACTTCGAGATAGGGCCTCGAAGAGCCTCCAGCAAACCTCGGTGCCCGGGGTGGGATTCGAACCCACACGAGCCGATTCGGCTCAAGGGGGTTTAAGCCCCTCGCGTCTGCATTCCGCCACCCGGGCCCGGGTAGGTGACTCAGG
>DATHUL010000020.1:0-4989 GCA_035462285.1 Acidimicrobiia bacterium | reverse complement strand
TTGGCGGCGGCGTCGATGAGCGGCTGGCCGTAGCAGTCGGTGCCGGGGAGCTCGACGTCGATTCCCGCCGATAGCGCCATCGCCGCTGCCGCCGGCGCGTCGTCGGCCAGCTTGTGATAATCGGCGAGTTGGCGGATGGCGAAGTAGTCCGACACCACGCATCCGTCGAAGCCCCAGCCCTCGCGGAGCAGGCCGGTGAGCAGGTCTCGGTCGGCACTACACGGGACTCCATCGATCTCGTGGTAGCCGGGCATCACGGATCGGGCTCCAGCCGTCTTCACCGCGGCCTCGAAGGGGTGCAGGTAGACCTCGTGCAGCTCTCGGGTCGGGATGTGGGCCGGCGCCCAGTTCAGCCCCCCTTCGGATGCGCCATAACCGACGAAGTGCTTGGCGGTGGCGACCACACCCTCGGCCAGATTCTGGCCTTGGAGCCCGTCGACGAAGGCGACACCCATCATCGCGACCAGATGCGGATCCTCGCCGAACGTCTCTTCGGTCCGGCCCCATCTCGGGTCACGGCAGACGTCGAGCACCGGTGACAGCCCTTGATGGGCCCCGATCGCCCTCATCTGGGCTCGGACCACCTCGCCGATGGCCCGAGACAGCTCCGGGTCCCAGGTGCTGGCCACACCGATCGCCTGAGGGAAGACCGTCGCCTGGGGAGCCATGAGACCGGAGCAGATCTCCTCGTGGACGATCACCGGGATTCCCAGCCGCGTCTCTTCGAGGAGGTGACGCTGGATTTCGTTGGCGACCCGGGCCGCCTCGGTGGCGTCGAGATGGCTGGCGCCGGAGATCCGGGTGATGTGACCCAGCCCGTTGCGGAGCACCTCGGTCGCCTTGTCCGGCGAGAGATCCGTGTCCTCCAGCAGCTGAAACACCCATGCGCTGCCGAGCTGGGCGACCTTCTCCTCGATGGTCATCCGCTCGAGCAGGTCCTCGACCCGGTCCGGGATCGGGGTCGCCGGGTCTCGATACCTCGGTTGTGTGCCGTCGGCGGTGACCGGGGTCATCCTTTGACTCCTCCCGCGGTTAGCCCGCTGACGATCTGGCGCTGAGCGATGAAGTAGAAGACGAGGGCCGGGATCATCGCCAGTGTGGTGTAGGCGAGGATCACCGCATAGTCGGTTACGTACTGAGCGGAGACGTTGTTGACTCCTATCGGCAGCGTCCACTGGTCCGGCCGGGTCAGGACATGAAGTGGGAGCAGGAAGGCATTCCAGCTCCCAACCACCGTGAGCACCGCGATCGTGCTCAATACCGGGCGGGAAAGGGGGAGCATCACCGACCAATAGTAGCGAAGGGGACCGCATCCGTCGATCGCGGCTGCGTCCTCGAGGTCCTTGGGGATGCTCCGGAAGAAGGGTCGCAGGATCACGATCGACAAGGGGAGGCCGAACGCCGCTTGGGGCAGTGCGACACCAAGCGGGTTGTTGAGCAGCCCGGTCTGACGCAGCGTGATGAACAGGGGGAGGATGGCCACCGCAACCGGGAACAACAGCCCGAGGGTGAACAGGATGTAGACCACCTCCCGGCCCCGGAACCGGTAGCGGGCGATGACGAAAGCGGCGAGTGAGGCGGCGGGGAGGACCAGTGCCGTGGTGACCAGGGAGATGATCAGGCTGTTCTTCAGCTGGCTGTAGAAGGCGGGGCTTGCCAGCGTGTCCAGGTAGTTGGTGAATACCCAGGGATCGGGCAACGCCACCGGATCGGCGGCAAGTTGGCCGCTGGTTCGGAACCCGCCGAGCACGGAGAAGCTGAGGGGGATGATGATCACGAGCAGGACCGTGATGGCGGTGAGGTAGAGAAGCCCGCGGGCCAGGGCCCTTCGCAGGGCGTATCCGGGCGGCGCGACTGCGGTGGTCATCCGGTTAGGGCCCCGTGGAGGTCACGTCTCAGGACGAAACGCTGGTAGAGGAGGGCGACGACCAGGGAGAGCCCGAAGACGATCACCGAGACAGCGCTGGCATAGCCGAACTGGCCACGTCTGAACCCCCAATCGATGAGATAGGTTGCCATGGTCGACGAGGCGTTCACCGGCCCGCCCTTGGTGGTGACCCAGATCAGGTCGAAGAGCTGCAGGGCGCCGATGATGGAGAGGAACATCGAGACGCGGATGGTGGGGCCGAGCAGGGGAAGGGTCACATATCGGAATCCTTGCCACCAGCTTGCACCGTCGATCGAGGCTGCCTCCTCCAGCTCGTTGGGGATCAGCTGGAGCCCGGTCATCACCAGGACCATGTGGAGGCCGAAGTACTTCCAGGAGATGACGAAGAAGAGGCTGTAGAGGACGACATCGGGGTCCCCCAGCCACTCACGGCTCATGCCGCCCGCGCCGACCCCGGCCAAGACCTGGTCGAGGAGGCCGGAGGGGCGAAGGATCTGGCGCCATACCACGCCGGTGACCACCTCGGAGAGGATGTAGGGGGCGAAGAACATGGTCCGGAACAACCCCCGGCCCTTCAGCTTTCGGCTGAGCAGCACGGCGAGGGCTACGGCGAAGGGGATCTGAAAGAGCAGGGAGAGCCCGATGATGATGGCGTTGTGGCTGATCGCCTGGATGAAAAGGGGGTCGCTGAATGCGGTGGCGAAGTTGTCGAGCCCAACCCAGTTGGTCAGAGGCTCGAGACCATTCCAGTCGAATCCGCTGTAACGGAAGCTCTGGGCGATCGGGTAGATGACGAACACCCCGTAGAGGGCCAGGGCGGGGAGGAGAAAGGCGACGATCACTGGCCAGGGGGCGACACCGGGCGCTCCCTTGAGCCGCCGCTTGGCGGCCCGGCCGGAGTTAGGGGTGGTGTTGGCCACGGTATGGGTGCGCGTCGGTGGAGGACCGTCGGGGAGACGGCCCTCCACTTCCGTGCTCAGCCTATCGGCGATTGCTCAACCCGCCGCGGCCGTGATGGCTTCGGTGACCTCCTCAGGGGTAGCCGTGCCAGCGAAGAGCGTGGCCACCGCGTCGTTCACCGCCGCTCCGAGCTCCGGGGTGAAGAACTGGTCGAGGTAGAGCTGGACGAAGCTGGCGTTGCTCAGGCCCTCCAGCACCGCGAGCTGGTAGGGGTCAGTGATCGAGACCTCGGCCCCCTTGGTCACCGGGAGGGTGGTCCCGGTCTCGCCGGTACGGATTGCCTGGTCGAGGCTGGTGATGTACTCGAGGAACTGCACCGCCTCGGGCGGGGCGTCCTTGCCGACGGCGAAGCCGTCGCCGCCACCGAAGCCGTCGGTCGCGGCGCCCGCCCCACCTTCGACCGCCGGGAACGGGAACCACCCGAACTCACCGGGAAGCCGATCGGCGATCGAATCCTCCGGGGTGCCGATCCCCGACTGGTTGGCGTAGGCTCCCGGCCCCCACTGGCCCATCAGGCTGATCGCTGCCTGCCCGGTGCCGATGGTCCCCGACTCGCCGTCTGGAGCGTCCCACGGCGCGGCCAGGAAGCCGGGCTGGAACGGCTCGAGGTCGATCAGACGCTGGAGCTGGTTGCCAGCTTCGACGAACTCGGGCTTGTTGAAGTCGAGGTCCTCGGCGACCTGGTTCATGGCGTCCTCGCCACCCATACGGATCATCAGGTACGAGTAGTAGAAGTGGGCGGGCCACTTGTCACCGGCGCCGACCGCGATCGGAGTGATCCCGGCGTCCTTCAGGGTCTGGACGTCTTCGAGGAACTCGTCCCATGTCTCCGGCGGGGCGTCGATACCGGCCTCGGCGAACAGGTCCTGGTTGTACCAGAAGCCGACCATCCCCAGGTTGAAGGGTATCCCGTATTGCACCCCGTCGACCTGATACAGACCCACGGCTCCCTCGCTGAGGTTGCCGACGAAGCCCGAAGACGCATCGGTGATGTCCTGAACCAGACCGGCCTCGACCTGCTCGCGCAGACCGCCACCGCCCCAGGACTGGAACAGGTCGGGCACATCCCCGGCCTGGAGATTGGTCTGAAGCGCAGCCTTGAACGCTTCGTTCTCCATCACCGTGATGTTGACCGTGACATGCGGATTCGCCGCCATGAACTCATCGGCGAAGGTCTGCCATACGGTCATCATCGGGTCGGTGTTCTGGATGTGCCACCACTCGATGGTGACCGGCTCCATCTCGTCGTCCGGGGCAGCCGTCGTCGTGGCCTCGTCCGGGGCTGCGGTGGTCGGTGAGGTGTCCGGGGCCGCAGTCGTGCTGGCCTCGCCTCCCTCGCCTCCGCCGCATGCGGCCAGAACCAGGACCAGGACGGCCAACAGGCTCAGCAGTTTCGGCGTTCTCTTCATTTGCCTCCTCCTCCGGTTTGGTTGAAATCGTTTTCAACAGTGCATGGTTGTCTCGTCTGTTCCTCCTCCGGTTTGTCTCAGTTGGCCGGGGCCCGGCACGACTGCCGGACCACCAGCGCGGTGGGCATGGTCAGATGGATCGGCGCGCGAGCGGGGTCGTCGATCAGATCGATGAGCAGCCTGGCCGCCTCGGAGCCCATGTCCTGGATCGACTGGTCGATCGTGGTGAGGGGCGGCGAGGAGAGCGCCGATTCGGGGATGTTGTCGAAACCGATCACGGAGATGTCCCCGGGCACGTTCAGCCCGAGCTCGCCGGCGACCTTCATGGTCCCGATCGCCGATGCGTCGTTGGCGGCGAATATGGCGGTCGGTGGCGGGTCGAGCGTGAGCAGCTCCCGAGCCGGGGTCGCCGCCGTCTCCTCGGTGTAACCGCCCACCCTGACCAGCTTCGGGTCGAATCGGATCCCCGCTCTGTCCAATGCCTCCCGGTAGCCGAGCTCGCGGAGCCGGGCGGACTCGAGATCGGGTCGGCCGGCGAGGAAGCCGATACGACGATGCCCCAATCCGATCAGATACTCGGTGGCGGTGACGGCACCCTCGCGGTTTTGGGAGTCGACCGTTGGCAGTGCGGAAGAGCCGGCGTGCGGATCGACCGCCACCACCGGGGCCCCGCTTGGAACGTCCACCACGGTGGGGGGTACCAGGATGGTCCCGTCGGTGAGGGTGCCGTTG
>DATHUL010000019.1:0-3008 GCA_035462285.1 Acidimicrobiia bacterium | reverse complement strand
AGAGTGCGCAGATCGAGCACCTCGACTGAGACCCCGGCCTCTTCGAGCCGCGTGGCAGCGGCGCGGGTCTCTTTGACCATCGCCCCCCAAGAGACCAGCGTGATGTCGTCCCCTTCTCTTTCCACACGAAGTGGCCCGATCTCGGTGGTGTAGTAGGTGTCGGGCACCTCTTCCTTGACCGCGCGGTAGAGCCGGATCGGCTCGAGGAACAGGACCGGATCGGGGTCTTCGATCGCGGCCAGGAGCAGGCCGCGAGCGTCGGACGGTGTCGAAGGGACCACCACCTTGAGACCCGGGACATGGGCGTAGATGGCTTCGGTCGACTCGGAGTGGTGCTCGGCGGCGCCGATGCCGCCGCCGTAGGGAACCCTGATCACCATCGGAGCGGTGAACCGATGATTGGAGCGATTCCGGATCCGGGCCACGTGATTGATGATCTGGTCGTAGGCGGGATAGGAGAAACCGAGGAACTGGAGCTCGGCGACAGGGAGCAGGCCGGCGATCGCCATCCCGAAAGCGGCGCCGACGATCCCCGACTCGGCCACCGGCGTGTCGAAGACCCGCCGCTCCCCGTACTTGTCCCTGAGCCCGTCCGTGATCCGGAACACCCCGCCGGTTCGCCCGATGTCCTCACCGAGCAGCACCACCCTCTCATCGGTCTCGAGGGCGGTTGCCAGGGCGCCGTTAAGGGCCTGGGCCAGGGTCACCTCGCTCATCGCCCCGTCTCGCCCATCTGTGCCCGCAGCGGCCCGGTGGGCGTCTGGTACATGCGCAGGAACATCTCCTCCGAGGTCGGCTCCGGGATGGCCTCGGCCTCGGCCACGGCTTCCTCAACCCTCCGTGTCGCTCCGATCTCGATCTCGGACTGCCAGTCGGACGTCCACCCGCCCGCTCGCTCCAGGAGGATCCGGACCCGCTCCAGGGGATCGTGCTCGCGCCATCCCACCGCCTCCTCCTCGTCCCGGTACCGGCTCGGGTCGTCGGAAGTGGTGTGAGGGCCGAGACGGTAGGTAATGGCCTCGATCAGGGTCGGCCCCTCCCCCCGACGCGCTCTGGCCAACGCCTCGCCCACCACCACCGAGACCGCGGCCGCGTCGTACCCGACGACGACCACACCGGGCATGCCGTAGCCCTCGGCCTTGATCGCGATCGTCTCGGAACGTGTCTGCTCGGAGCGGGGATAGGAGATGGCGAAGCCGTTGTTCTGACACAGGAAGACCGTGGGGGTGTTGAACACCGCGGCGAAGTTCATCGCCTCGTGAAAGTCTCCTTCCGAGGTGGCGCCGTCCCCGAAAGAGGTGAGGGCGACCCGGTCCGTGCCGCGCAGGGACTCGGCCCAGGCCAGCCCCACGGCGTGGATCATGTGACCACCGACCGTGATCGAGGGCGGGAGCACGTTCACCCCCTCAGGCGCCTGTCCCCCCCGCTCGTCGCCGGTGCGGCCCGCAATGAGGAGCCGCCACGGATAGCCGGCCCGCCACATGAGGGCGGCGTCCCGGTAGGTCCCGGCCACCCAGTCGCCGGGCTCGAGCGCGGCCGCCGCCCCGATCTGGGCTGCCTCCTGGCCTTCGAAGGGCGCATAGGTGGCGAGACGCCCTTGCCGCTGCATGGCCATGCACTTCTGGTCGTAGGCCCGGGCCTCGACCATGTCCTGATAGAGCCGGCGCATCCCCTCGAGGGTGATGGGGAGACGGTCCTTTACGGTCCCGTCCGGATGGATCAGCGTCAGCATGGGTTAGAAAGTACAAGTTAGAGCGAGGAACGGCGATCCGGCCCCGGGTTAACCTCAGGAGATGACCGACGCCGCCGAGCCGCCGACCGGTCGGGGCTCCCGTCCCGGGCCCTCGCCCCGCTCCGAGACCTCGTTGCGCGATGTGGCCCGACTCGCCGGTGTCTCCCCGTCCACCGCCTCACGGGTGGTGTCGGGTTCCAGCCATCCGGTCAGCGAGGAGAGCAGGGCTCGAGTCCTCGAGGCGGCCCGAAACCTCCGTTTTCAACCCAATCGCCTGGCCAGGGCTCTGGCCACGGCGCGCTCTCAGACCATCGGGGTCCTGGTGCACGATGCCGCCGACCCCTACTTCGCCCAGATCATCCGTGGCATAGAGGACATAGTGGGCGAGCACGACCACGCCCTGTTCGTGGCCAGCTCTGATCGGGACCTCGAGACCGAGCTGGCCTGCATCAGCGCCTTCCACTCACATCAGGTGGATGCGATAGTGCTCGCCGCCTCGGGCATGGCATCGCCCGACTACGCCGACGAGATCGCCGGGCTGCTCGACCGTTTCGTGGATCGGGGGGGAGTCGTGGTGTCACTGTCGACCGGCTCCTACCCCGCTCCCGGGGTTCATGTCGACAACCAAGACGTAGCCGCCACCGCAACCCGTCACCTGATCGAGCTGGGGCATCGCCGGATCGCGTATCTGGCCGGCCCCGGCCAGCTTCTCGTCACCAGAGAGCGACGCCAGGGTTACCAGACCGCACTGGCCGAGGCCGGGATCGGGATCGACCCCGGCATCGTCTTCGAGTCCGGCTTCACGCTGGAAGGGGGCCGGGAGATGAGCGAGATGATCCTCGCCGCACCCGGCACCACCGGTGTCGTCGCCGCCAACGACCTCGTCGCCATCGGCGCGATCAGGGGCTTGATGGATCACGGTCTCACCGTCCCGGATGACATCTCGGTGGTCGGCATCGACGACATCCTCTTCACCGACTATGCCCCGGTCCCCCTCACCACCGTCCGCATCCCCCTGATCGAATTGGGGAGGGTCGGGGCGCGCATGGTCATGGCCCTGCTCCGGGGAGAGACGGTCGGGGACCAGGTCCTCGCCCACAGGCTGGTAATTCGCAGCTCCACCGCCCCGCCCCGGGGTCGCGGCTGACGTTGACGGTCCTCGCGACCCCTCCTAACGTCCCTGCCCTCACGTGGCAATCGGTTTCTGTCAACCGGTTTTCTAGGGCCGCTGGGACGTCGGGTAGAGGAGATCCAATGAGCAATGTCAGCCGATTCG
>DATHUL010000018.1:0-5527 GCA_035462285.1 Acidimicrobiia bacterium | reverse complement strand
GAGCAGGGGGTTGCCCTCGGCCCAGATCCCCGGGTCTTCGTCGGGACCGGCCCCGAAGAAGGGGAGCAAGAACGGCCCGAGACGGGCCACGTCGTAGGGGCCGGCGAGACCGACGAAACGACCGGGTGAGACCGGGTCGGGCAGCGGGCACGACTCGCCGTATCGGCCGCCGTCGAGGGCGACCAGAGCGGCGAGATGGGCGCCGGCCGAGTGGCCGACCAGCGCCACGGTCCCGTCTCCGTCGGGATGAGCGGCGGCATAGCGGACAGCGCAAGCGACATCGTCGACCGCGATCGGATAGCCGGCGATCCCGTTGGACAGGGTGTAGGGGGCGTTGACGGTGAGGTAGCCCTCACCGGTCAGGAATCGCGCCAGGTCCCGCATCAGGACCGGGGACCCGCCCACCCAGCCTCCTCCGTGCACCAGGACCGTGGCGGGGAAGGGGCCTTCGCCCTCGGGTACCAGTATCTCCAAACCGATGTCGGGCAACGGTCCCTCAGTGGTAGCCGGTGACGTGGTGCCCGGGCCCGTGGTTGTGGTGCTCGTGGCCGGAGGTGCGGTGGGCGTCATCGGGGGCGATACCGGGGTGGTCGCGTCCCCCGGCTCCGGAGCCGGGGTGGAGGCGCAGGCCGCGCCGAGCGCGAGGGCGGCGAGCGCCGCGGTCAGGCGACGAGGGCTGCGGCGCTGCGATCCAGGTACCACTCCACCACCGCCTCTCCCTCACCGAGGCGGCCGGCCGGGGTGGAGCCCTCGAAGCTACGCTGCACCGCCTCTGCCTTGTCCCCGCCCACGGCGAGCACCATCAGCAATCTCGACCTCCAGAGCAGCGGAAACGTCGCGGTGAGACGTTCCTCGCCCAGTTGGGGGACATGGTTGGCGACGAACCAGCGGCTGCTCTCCTCGAGCGCGGTCGTCCCCGGGAATAGAGAGGCGGTGTGACCGTCCTCGCCCACGCCGAGCAGAACGAGATTGGGTCGTCGTCCTCCGTGAATCGAACGGAGTCGGGCCTCGTAATGCGCTGCCGCATCCTCGGGCAGGAGGTGCTCGCTCCACCGCGGTCGAGTGAACTCGGCCCCGACATGGTCGATCAAAGCCTCTGCAGCCATCCGACCGTTGGACCGCTCGTGATCGGAGGGGACCCATCGCTCGTCGGAGAGCCAGGCGTCCACCTTCTCCCATCCCGGGGCCAACCCCCGCAGCGATCGGTAGGTCTGGGCGGGGGTGGAGCCACCGGCCAGCCCCAGCGAGAACCGTTCCTCGGCCGATGCCACCAGGTCGGCCACCCGTCTGGCGGCAGCCTGGGCCATCTCCTCGCCCGTCTCGGACACGCGGATCTCCATGAGGGCACGGTACCCGGCCTACATTGACTCGATGGCCGAGGAGACAACCATCACCTGGCCCGAGGGCCGTGTCTCGGGCCGCCTCGCCGGCTCCGGCCCGGTCGGGATCCTCCTCGCCCACGGGGCCGGGACCGACCAGGACCACCCGTTCATGTCCGCCCTGCGCGACGGGCTGGCCGAATCGGGCCACACCGTCATGACCTTCAACTATCCCTACACCGAGCGCGGGTCGAAGCGACCGGATCGCACCGAGAAGCTGGTCGAGACCCACCGCGCCGCCGCCGGTTTCCTGGCGGAGAGAGTCGACCGGCTCTTCCTGGCCGGTAGGTCGATGGGGGGACGGATGGCCACCTACCTGGTCGCCGAGGGGTACCCGGCGGCGGGGGTGGTCCTCTACGCCTACCCGCTCCATCCGGCCGGGCAGGAGGACAAGCTCCGGGTGGCCCACTTCCCCGACGTCCACGTGCCCTTGCTCTTCTTTCAGGGCACCCGTGACGCACTGAGCCGCTTGGAGCTCTTCGACCGGCACATCCGGACGCTGCCCCACGTGACCGTGGAGCTGCTCGAGGGGGCCGCTCATTCTTTCCGCGGTGGGGGATGGGCCGAGGGGGACATGGTGCAGAGACTGGTCAGCGGCACCACGACCTGGATCGAGACGATCTCATCTGGCAGAAGTCCGGTGACGGGGCCATAATTGGCCGTCACCCACCTCCCCGAGGAGCCCTCCAGATGTCCGAAGTCACTCTGCGCGCCGAGACGGGCCGGGCCACCGGCTCGCGCGAGTCGCGTCGTCTCCGCAAGACCGGGCGCGTCCCCGCCATCGTCTACGGCAAGACCCTCGACCCGATCACGGTCGCGGTCGACGCTCATGACCTCCACATGGCCCTTCACACCGAAGCCGGGTCCAACGCCCTGATCAACCTCGACATCGAGGGGCGAGACGTGGTCCTCACCATGGCTCGGGTCATCGAGCGGCACCCCTTCCGCAACGAGTACCGGCATGTGGACTTCGTCACCGTCTCGCTCGACGAGACGATTCATGCCGAGGTCGTGATCCATTTCGAGGGGACTCCGGTGGGGGTCATCGAGGGCGGGGTGTTCTCGCCGAGCAAGACCCATGTCGTGGTGGAGACCCTGGCGACTTCGATCCCGTCCGGGATCGAGCTCGACATCTCCGGGGTGGAGGTGGGGGGAGCTCTCCGCATCGCCGACCTTCCCGAGATCGAAGGTGTCCTCTACATCGAGGACCCCGAGACCGTCCTGATGAGCGTGACCGCCCCCGCCGTCGAGGTCGAGGAAGAGCCCGGGGAGATCGAGGGCGAGGAGATCGAGGGTGCCGAGGAGCTCGCCGAGGGTGAGGAGCCGGATGGCCAGGCTGAAGAACCTGCTGCAGAGGACGCCGGGGGCGAGTCGAGGGAGTAGCCCGACTCGGGCGGTCATCGGGCTCCGCAACCCGGGAGCGGATTACGAGGGCACCCGTCACAACGCCGGCTACGAGGTGGTGGCCCGTCTCCTCGACCGTGGCCGGCTCGAGCTTGGCCGCGGCCCTTCGCGGGTCGACGCCAGGGTCACACAGACCGGGGTTGGTGAGGACCGGGTCCTCTATGCGGTGCCGATGACCTTCATGAACGAGTCGGGGCGGGCCGTCCGCTCCCTCCTCGACTACTTCCGGCTCGCCCCCGGCGACGTCCTGGTGATCCACGACGATATCGACCTGCCATTTGGACGTCTCCGGCTTCAAGTCGGTGGGGGCAGCGGGGGCAACAACGGGGTTCGCTCCATCGAGACGTCTCTGGGCACCAAGGAGTTCAGCCGGCTCAAGCTGGGTGTGGGACGACCACCGGGTCGGATGGACCCGGCCGACTTCGTCCTGCGTCGATTCACCAAGACCGAGCAACCGGAGGCCGCCCTCATGATCGAGGACGCAGCCGACGTCGTCGAGCTCTGGCTCTCCGACCCGCCCCGGGCCCAGGAGCTGGCCGCCCGCCGGGGACGCACTCCGGATTCCTAATGCATGACGTCACGTATTCGTGACGCAGTGCATTCGGTTCGAGGGCACTCTCCCGGGCGGGGCCTTCCTCCCGTTACCCTCCGGCCGATGAGTGGGCAGGCCTCCATCGTGGAGAGAAGGGCACGGTTCGCCGGTCTTCACCAGAGCGGCTGCTTCTTGATGCCCAACGCCTGGGATGTCGGATCGGCTCGCATCCTCGCCTCCCTCGGCTTCTCGGCGATCGCCACCACCAGTGCGGGGCACGCCGCCTCGCTGGGCCGGATGGACCAGCAGGTCACCTTCGAGGAGCTGCTCGAGCATGTCAGCCTCCTGGTCGAGGCGGTCGATCTCCCGGTGAGTGTCGACGCCGAGCGCTGCTTTGCCGACGACCCGAGCGGGGTGGCCGACAGTGTCGCCAGGATCGCAGAGACCGGCGCGGCCGGGCTCTCCATCGAGGACTATGACCCGCGCACCGGCATCGACCCGGTCGAGGTGGCCGCGGAGAGGGTGGCGGCCGCGGCGGAGGTGACCAGGGCGGCCGGGGTCACCCTGACCGCCCGGGCCGAGAACCACTTCTACCGGGTCGACGACATCGACGACACCATCGCCCGGCTCACCGCCTACAGGGCGGCGGGAGCCGACGTGGTCTACGCCCCCTGGTTGGTAGACCTGGGCGGGATCCGCCGGGTGGTCGCCGAGACCGGGGCCCCGGTCAACGTGCTGGCCCGGCCGGATACGCCCGAGGTGCCCCGGCTGCGGGAGGCGGGGGTCAGACGGGTCTCGACCGGTGGCGCCCTGGCCATGGCTGCGTACGGCACTCTCGCCGCGGCGGCTCGGGAGCTCGTCGATGTCGGCACCTCGACCTACATGGAGGGAGCCCTCTCGCTGGAAGACCGCCGCGCCGCCTTCGACGGGTAGGGGCGGTAAGTGCCCGAGCTCGTCGGCGCGCTCGACCAAGGGACCACCTCGACCAGGTTCATGGTGTTCGATCACGACGGGAACGTCGTCTCCGTCGACCAGAGGGAGCACCGGCAGATCCTCCCTCGACCCGGGTGGGTCGAGCACGACCCGGTCGAGATCTGGTCGATGACCACCTCGGTCATCGAGGGTGCGTTGGCCAAGGCCGGGCTCCATGCCTCCGACCTCCTCGCCGTGGGTCTGACCAACCAGCGGGAGACCACCGTCATCTGGGATCGGTTCAGCGGCGAGCCGGTGCACAACGCCATCGTCTGGCAGGACACCCGCACCGCAGAGCTGTGCGTCGCCCTCGGTGGGGAGCAGGGCCCGGATCGATTTCGAGAGAGGACCGGACTCCCTCTCGCCACCTACTTCGCCGGCCCCAAGGCGCGCCAGCTCCTCGACGACCTCGATCTCACCCTGAGAGCCGAGAGGGGGGAGCTGGCGTTCGGCACCATCGACTCCTGGATCGCCTGGAATCTCACCGGGGGGACCGAAGGCGGGCAACACGTCACCGACGTGACCAACGCATCGCGCACCCTGCTCATGGACCTGGCCACCGCCACCTGGGACGCCGACCTGACCTTGTCGATCGGGGTCCCCACCGCCATTCTCCCCGAGATAGTGCCCTCGATAGGTCTCGAGCTGGAGTGTGTCGGCCCGTTGGCCGGGATCCGACTCGCCGCCATCCTGGGCGACCAGCAGGCCGCTCTCTTCGGTCAGGCGTGCTTCGACCCGGGCGAGGCGAAGAGCACCTACGGGACCGGCAACTTCATGTTGCTCAACACCGGGGGGACGCCTGTCGCCTCGGAAGCGGGTCTCCTCACCACGGTCGCCTACCGGCGTGATGGCGAGCCACTGGTGTTCGCCCTGGAAGGATCGATCGCGGTCACCGGTTCGCTGGTGCAGTGGCTCCGGGACAACCTCGGGCTGATCGACGACACCAGTGAGGTCGAGGCCCTGGCCCGCTCGGTCGAGGACAACGGCGACGTCTACTTCGTCCCCGCCTTCTCCGGGTTGTTCGCACCCCATTGGCGGCCCGATGCCCGCGGGGTGATCACCGGTCTCACCCGGTTCGCCAACAAGGGCCACATCGCCCGGGCCGCCCTCGAGTCGACCGCCTTCCAGACCCGCGATGTGCTCGACGCCATGGTCTCCGATTCGGGTGTGGAGCTACGTGAGATGAGGGTCGACGGGGGGATGACCGCCAACGCTCTACTCATGCAGTTCCAGGCCGACG
>DATHUL010000017.1:0-9743 GCA_035462285.1 Acidimicrobiia bacterium | reverse complement strand
GAATCCGAAGGCGAACTCGTGCAGCCCGGTGCGACCGACCACGATCGCCCCGGCCGACTCGAGCCGGGTCACCACTGGCGCCGAACGCTCCGGTTGGTGCCGGTAGAAGGCGGACCCGGCCGTGTTGATCCGGCCCTCGTGGTCGATGAGATCCTTGAGCCCGATCGGCACCCCGGCAAGAGGGACGGACGGCCGCTCCCTCTCGGCGTCTTCGTCGATCCGTTCGGCACGGGCCAACGCCGCGTCGTCTTCGATCAGGGTGAACGCGTTCAGGGTGCCCTGAGTGGCTTCTGCTGCGGCGAGCGCGTCGCTGACCCGGCTGATGGCGGACACGACGGGCGACGATAGCTTCGCCGGTGGGGTCCGCTCTACTCGATCACGATCCCCGCGGTGTTGGGGATCAGGGAGATCCACACCTGGCCGGGAGGGACCTGGATGGTCTCGCCGTCGTTGTCCTCCAGGGTGAACCAGTCGGTGATCTCCTCGCGTTGCCAGGTCCCCTGGATCACCTTGCCCTCGGCGAAGACGTAGGCGAGACCCTGGCCCGCAGTGCGGCTGGAGGGGAGATCACCGAGGGTGTACTGCTCGACGTAGAGAGCGACCAGGACGGGAAAACCGATCTGGGTCCCCTCGTCGTCGTCCTCGGTGACCGTGACCGACTCATCGCCCCCGAGGGTTCGCAGCCAGGTCCCGCTGGGGCGGTCCCAGGTCCACTCGACGGGGTTGCCCAGGAAGTCGAAGGAGACCTTGCTCGCCGTCTCGGCGTCGGGGCGCATCGGCCCGAACTCCCACATCGGCCCGTCGATCGGCTCGTCCGGGTAGCCCCGCTCGTCGGCGTACTCCCGTAAGAGCACGGTGTTGGTGAACAGGTTGTGCGGTGCCCTCCGGCCGGCGACGCGGAACGTGCCCGGCTCGACCTCGCCGATCAGATGGATGCCCACGCTGCTGATCATGTCCTGCACCCAGCTCTGTGCTCCGGAGATGGCGAAGCTCGGCTCGTTGAAGTAGGCGAGCAGGGTCTGATCGGTGGGGCGACCCGAGCGCATAGGGCCCAAGAACACGGAGTCACTCTGCTGCCACATGGAGATGAAGCGGGTCACGCCCTCGACCATCAGCTCGATGATGGCGTCGGCGTCCTCGATCCCGGAGTGGGGCCTGGCGTCGGGGTGATTGTCGATCTTCACCGCCAGGAGCCGTCGATCCAACAGGTCGGCGTCGGCGACCGGAAGCCCGTTGATCGGGGATGTCTCACCGCCGACCGTGGTGGAGGTGGCAGCGGTGGTGGTGGTTTCCGCCATCGTGGTGGAGGTGGGGGGAGGACTGGTGGTGGTGGTGCTCACCACCGGCTCGCCGGCGGCCGCCAGGTAGATGGCTGTTCCGGCGCCGAGCACCACGACGACGGCGATGGCAATGGACAGGGCTCTTCGGGCGCGTACGAATTCGACCAGTTTGGACCACATGGGCCGGCAGAGTATCGCCCCGCAGGGCTTAGACCACCAATACCCCGCCGGTGATGGGCAGGTCGGGCACGGCCTCGTCGGCCTGGTCTATCGAGATGGCGAACTCGATCCCTTCGGCGTTGGAGCGCAGCACGTAGATAGCGTCGATGTTGACCCCGGCATCGGCTACCAGCCGGGTGAGCCGGGCCAGCTCACCGGGACGGTGGGGTAGCTGGGCGATGAGCACCTTGTGCTCCTCGTTGTGGAGGGCCGCCTCCTCGAGAACGCGTCTGGTGGTGGGAGCGTCGTCGACGATGAGGCGCACCGTGCCCTCCCCGTCGTGACCGTAAGCCGCCAGCGCCTCGATGTTGACCCCGAACGCCGCCAGGGCCTCGGTCAATGCCGCCAGTCGGCCCGGACGATTCTCCATCCGAACCACGAACTCGGTCATGCCCTGACTCTACGCCGGTGCGAGCGGTGTGTGACCGAAGTGGCCGCCGGTCGGGTCGGGAGGCTCCACCCGGCCCCGCCGCCTCAGATAGGAGTGCCAGATGATCCTGGCCGCGGCGGCCCGGATCGGTCGCCAGGGGAGGGCGAGCAGTTCGAGCTCGTCGGGGCCGGGCGCCGCCGACAACCCGAGCACTTCGGCCGACCCCACCTGGAGCGCCCGGTCCCCGACCGGGAACACGTCGGGGAAGCGGAGGGCAGAGAGCAGGTAGGCGTCGGCGGTCCACGGACCGATCCCTTTCACCGAGAGCAGGGCCCGGCGCGCCCGGTCGAATGTCTCGTCGCCGAGGGCATCCAGCCCGAGCTCGCCGCTCAGGATCGAACCGGCCAGCACGAGCAGATACTCCGTCTTCTGCCTGGTGACACCGATTCCGCGCAACTCGGACGGCGACACCGCCGCCACTGCCTCCGGGCTTATCGCCCCGAGCAGGCCGTGGAGTCTCCGGTACATGGCAGCCCCGGACTCGAGCGACACCTGCTGCTCCATGATCAGCCAGACCAGGGTGGGGAATCCTTCCGGTCTCCTCCAGAACGGCGGCATCCCGTGCTCGGCGACGACGTCGGCGAAAGCCGGCTCTTCCCCGGCGAGCAGGTCGACGGCTTCGAGGAAGGTGCCCTCGTCGAGATGGGTCACCATCGGCCACAGCGAGGCCAGCGGCGCCGGTCCGAAGCTGCTCGAGTCCGTGGCCCCGGGTGCAGGGTTGTCCGAGCTGACCCAAGCCTGACCCGGCTCGAGCCGACCGAGGCCGGCGACCTCGTCGCCGGGCCCGGCGGTGAGCCGCTTGACCAGCCAGAAGTCGGGGCGACCCGGGTGGGGGAGGGCCACGATCTCGCCGGGCGACGGCGTGCGCGAGCTGGTGGCGACGAACTCGTCGCCGGGGACGAGCGTGGGCCGCATCGAGTCTTCGGCGACACGGAATCTCTGCATGGGAATGGTCGGGGCAGGGTATGGTCGAAGGCCCACATCGACAACGAAGGAGTGCCATGAGGCAGATAACCGTCGCCCACGCCCACTGCGATCTCTTCTGCGGGGTCTACGACCCGGCCCAGGCCAAGATCGAGGCCATGTCGGTCCTCAAGTCGGCCGAGAAGTACCAGGCCTCCGACGACGAGGTGTTCCGCGATCGGGCCATCCTGATCAAGGAGGAGCGGGCGGAGCTGGTCAAGCATCACCTCATGGTGCTGTGGGTCGACTTCTTCACCGCCGATCACCGCAAGGAGTTCTCCGGTCTCGATGACCTGTTCTGGAGGGCCATCCTCCAGGCGGGGAACGCCAAGAAGTCGGTCGATCCCGAAGACGGCCGGAAGCTGGTCGAGCTGATCGACGAGATCGCCGACATCTTCTGGCAGACCGAGAAGGCGAAGACCGCCGGGGTCTACCCGCCCAACTGATCTCAGCGGGCTCGGTCGACGGCCCGCTTCTTCACCGCGTCGGTGAGCCGCCTCGCCCAGTCGAGGTCTCTTCCGAGCAGAGTGAGGCCTCCGAAGATGGTGACCAGGCCCGGGCCGGGCAGGACGAGCATGACGGTCCCCGCCCCGATCAGGGTGAACCCACCTGCGATGCGGGCGACTCGAATCATCATGCCGATCTTATCGGTCGGGACGGGATAGGGGACAGGGGAATCTTGCCCTCATCAGACGTCGAGCACGTCCGGCTCGAGCTTGGTGAACAGCGGGAGGATGCTCCCCAGGGCCGCACCGCCTTCGATCACGGGTCGCTCCCAGGTCACCACCTCCCCGATCCCGAGCATGGTGCCGAGCCGGGTCGCGCTCGCCGGCATATATGGGGCCAGGGACACCCGGATCCCCGAGATGGCTTGGATCGCGGTCCACAGGATGGTGCCGGCCCGCTCCCGGTCCTCCTTGATCACGTGCCAGGGCTCTTCCGAGTTGAGATAGGCGTTGACTTCGGAGGCGGCGTCCATGGTGGTGCGGAGACCGGCCCTGAGCTCGACGGCTTCGATGTGAGCGGCGGTCGTCTCCATTGCCTTGTCCACCGATGCGATCAGGGCTTCGTCGGTGGGCGTGGGCGACCCCGGGGGCGGGACCCGGCCTTCGAAGTGCCTGTCGCTCATCGAGAGGACCCGATTGACCAGATTGCCCCAGGTGGCGACCAGTTCCTCATTCACCCTCCGGATGATGTCGCCGTCACTCAGATCGGTATCGTTCTGCTCGGGCAGGACCGAGGCGATGGCGTAACGGATGGCGTCGGGCTCGAGACGGTCTGCGTACCAGCTGATCGGCCGGCCCACTCCCTGCGATTTCGACGCCTTCATCCCCTTGAACGTTATGTACTGGTTGGCAGGGACATCGGTGGGCAGGTTGAGCCCTCCATAGCCCATCAGCATCGCCGGCCAGATCACGGTGTGGAACGGGATGTTGTCCTTGCCCACGAAGTAGTACGACTCGGCTTCGGAGTCCTCCCACCATCTCTTCCAGGCGTCGGGATCGTCGGTGGAGGCGGCCCACTCCTTGGCCGCGCTCAGATAGCCGATGACCGCGTCGAACCAGACGTAGATCCGTTTCCCCGGGCCCAAATCGTCGACCGGCACTTCCACCCCCCATTCGATGTCCCGGGTGATCGCCCGCTCCGGCATCCCCTCGGCGATCATCCCCAATGCCCAGTTCTTCACGTGCCGGCGCCAGGTGGTCTTCGACTCCAGCCACAGGCGCAGCGGCTCGGCGAACTCGGGCAGCTTGAAGAAGAAGTGCTCAGTCTCCTCGAGCACCGGGGTGGCGCCGGTGAGCCGGGAGCGGGGAGCGATCAGGTCGATGGCGTCGAGGGTGCGACCGCAGTTCTCGCACTGGTCGCCCCGGGCCTCGGAGTACCCGCAGTGGGGGCAGGTCCCCTCAACGTACCGGTCGGGGAGGAACCTCCCCGCTTCCGGGTCGTAGTACTGGCTGGTGGTCCCCTTGACCAGATACTGCTTCTCCAGGAGCCGGAGGAAGACGTCCTGGGTGACCGCGGCGTGGTTCTCGGTCATGGTGGTGGTGAACAGGTCGAACGAGATCCCCAGCGAATCCCAGTAGCCGAGGATCTCGGGGTGGTAGCGCTCCACCACCTGACGCGGGCTGATCCCCTCTTCGTCTGCCTTGACCGTGATCGGGGTCCCGTGGGCGTCCGAGCCCGAAACCATGAGCACCTGGTTGCCCGCGATCCGTTGATAGCGGGCGAAGATGTCGGCGGGCAGGTACGCCCCACCCAGGTGCCCGAGATGGAGTGACCCCGATGCATAGGGCCAGGCCACCGCAACCAGTATCCGACGACTCATCTCCCCGAGGGTAAACGCCGTCCTCACCTGGCGGTGTTGACCCCGGGGACGGGGACGTGACGGCTGGACCGCTCGGCGAGGATCACGCCCCCGACGATGAGCACCGCGCCGGACACGACCGCGAGGGTCAGCTCCTCGCCGAGGAAGATCACCGCAAGGATGACCGCGATCACCGGGACCACGTATCCGGCCACGCCGAGACGTGCCGCCGGGTTGACCTGGGCTGCGATCAGGAAGGCGCTGAACGGCACCGCGGTGGCGACCGAGCCCAGTGCGACGAGCAGTGCCCATCCCGATGGCTCGATCGTGCTCAGCGGCGTAGTGTTGAGGAACGGGACCGCCACCAGGCTCACCGCGGTGGCGATGGCGAACTGCGGGATGACCAGACCATCACCACCCACCTCGAGGGCGTAGCGACGGGTCAATGCGCCTCCGAGACCGGCCAGCACCACCGCGATCAGCGAGACACCGACACCCCGCCACAGGTCGCCGACTCCCTCCATCGCCCCGCCCCCCAGGCCGACCAGGACCCCGGTGCCGATCAGCGACAGCACCAGACCGGGAATCGACTTCGGGTCGAATCGCTCCCCGTCCACCAGGAAGTGGGCGCCTCCCACCGTGGCGATCGGGATCAGGGCGACGAGAAGCCCGCCCAGGCTCACCGGAAGGTCCTCCAACCCCATGGTGAACAGGGTGTTGGGCAGGGCCAGGGCCACCGTCCCCAGGACCGCCCCCCGCTTCCACTGACGTCGATCGGCGGCGGCGAACCTGGTCCAGAACCTGGAGACGACCAGGAGGATGCCGAAGGCGATGCCAAAACGGGTCGGCACCACCACGAAGGTAGACACACCACTGTTGAGCAGCGCCCTGGTGAGGACCGCCGCCGAGCCCCACCCGAGGGTCGCCACCACGAGCGGGGTCCACGGATTCATTCGGGCCCGAAGTTACAAGCCATCGAAGCGCTAAAAGAAAGGACCTGGATACCGATAACGTGACCATATGAAGCGTCACCTCCCCATCGTCATCGTGTTTGCCCTTGCCCTTGCCGCATGCAACGCCGGCGCCGGGAACGAGTCGACAAGCACCAGTACCGCCGCCGAGACCACCACCACCAGCACCACCGCCCCCGCGCCGGAGGCGGCCCTGCTCTCCTACACCCTCGCCTCCGGTGACGTGTTCAACTACCAGGTGGAATTGGGACAGCACATCGAGCTGACCGCCTCCGGCGACGTCTCCCTGATGGGCGGCGAGGAGGTGCCCGGAGACGCCTCGATCGACGTGACCGGAACCGCCACCTTCACCCATGTCGTCTCCGACGGGCCCGAGCCCGGCACCTACGAGGTCCACATCACCGGGGAGTTCGACGACGTGAGCGTGACCGGGGTCATCGACGGCGAGTCGGTGGAGTCGGAGCAGGCGCCCGAATTCGCATCCCTCGACCCGATCGACGTCACTGTCGTCGTCGACGAGCAGGGCAACCTGGTCCAGGCCGGTCCCGAGGGGAGCGATGACCCGCTCGCCGGCATGTTCGGCGACCTGGGCGCTCTCGGCGGCGGCAGCCCGGCTCCCGGGCTCGATCCCGGGCAATTCATCGGGCCCCCGTTCTCCGACGAGGAAGTCGCCGTCGGCGACAGCTGGACCGACGAGGTCGAGACTCCTGGTCTGGGTGCGGACCCGATCGTGACCAGCATCACCAGCACGGTGACGGGTGTCGAGGAGTTGGACGGGACCGAGGTCCATGTCATCGAGACCAACTCGACCACCTCGCTCATCGAGTTCGATCTGGCCGAGTTCTTCGCCGGCATGTTCGGCGCCTTCGCCCCCGAGGATGCCTCGGCCGAGGAGATGGCGGAGCTCGAGGTCATGCTCGACCAGCTTCAGTTCCTGATCCGAGTCGACGGTGCCACCGCCGACAGCACGACCTGGTTCGATGCCAAAGCAGGTATCTCCCGGAAGTCGGAGACGAGCTCGGCGGCCGAGATCACGATGGACCTGAACATCCCCGACGAGGAGACGGGCGAGATGGTCGGCTTCGTCATGGAGATGGGTCTCGACCAGGACATCACCTTTCTCCTGATCAGCGGTCCCACCGCCTGAGGGCGGTCGGCTACCTGCGACGTCGGCCCGAGGCCGCCATCCGCCACAGATAGGCGGTGAACGAGGGCATCCTCACCGGCTTGGCCGGATCGGGGTCGTCGCGACGCACACGCTCCTCCTCGGCGGGAGGAGGCGGGGGTGGAGCCGTCGCCCTGCCCGGAACCGTCTCCCGGTACTCGGCGAGACGCTCACGGAGGAAGGCCGCCTCGGTCTCGGCCCGGGCCGCCCGTTCCCTCGCCTCGGCGAGCTGTTGGCCCGCCTGGTGCAGGTTGCCGAGTTGGAGAAGCATCTTGTCCCATGCGTCGATTGGAACCAGCATCGTCCCCGGCGGTGGCGAAGACTGGTCCGGGGCAGGCTGCGGCGCCGGTGCGGCCACCACATCCGGACCGGACACGGTGTGGCCCGATGCCCTCAGCTCGTGCCCGAGCTCACGGGCACGCGCTTCGACGCCGTGCCGGGTGACCATGCGTCGCGGGCCCGAGGGGGTCTCGTCGAGCATGGATGGGATCTTCCCCTTGCGCGCCCAATTTCGGAGCGTCGACGCCGGGATCCCGGTCGCCTCGCTCGCCTGGCGCAAGGTCAGCCACCCGCCCGCGCCCGGCGAGCCCTCCCGGCCGGTCGATCCTGCCGCCCGGGAAGACGTCGAGGCGCGGAGCACCTCGGTCTCCCAGAGAAAGGCAGGATCCCGATCGGCCATACGCCGCATCATAAGAACCCGGGGCGGACCGGGACCGTGGGGCTGGCCGGCATCTTCCTAGGATGGGCCCGGTGAGGAGGCCGTACCCAGCCAGATGACTCTCCCAGCCGGTCCGGGCCCCTCCGAGAGTGAAGTCCGCTCCCTGGTCGAACGTGTCCTCGACGGTGTGGTCGGGTCGGAGCAGGCAGACGTCTCCGCCAACCGGCCCGAGCCTGCCCCGCCCCGGGATGACCATGCCGGGGCCCGCATCGCCATCGGAGCCGATCATGGCGGGTATCCGCTCAAGGAGAAGATCGGGTTCAGGTTGAGAGAGGCCGGCTACGAGGTGCTCGATTGCGGCACCGACTCGCACGATTCCGTCGACTATCCCGATTTCGCCCATGCGGTGGCCCGGGAGGTCGCCTCGGGCTCGTGTCGATACGGGGTGATCGTCGACGGTGCCGGGATCGGATCGGCCATGGTGGCGAACAAGGTGCCCGGGGTGCGTGCTGCGCTCTGTTACGACCTCTCCTCGGCCCGCAACAGTCGGGAGCACAACCACGCCAACGTCCTCACCCTCGGCGCCGGTCTGATCGGGGATGCCCTCGCCTGGCAGATCGTCGAGGAGTGGCTCTCGGTCGAGTGGGGCGGTGACCGGCACGCCCGAAGGGTTGCCAAGATCGATGCCATCGAACGGCAATACTCCCAAGCAGGCATGAGACTGGATCCAGGATGAACCGCGATGCCCTGGTCGAGGTTGTGACCCGGGAGGTGCTTGCTGCCCTCTCGGCCCGCTACGACGTCTGCGACACCGGGGAGAAGGTCCGGGAGGTGGTGGCCAACGGGGCCGACCGGGTCGCCTTCCACGGCGAGGCGGCCGAGGTCCCGCTCGACATGGCCCGTTACATCGACCACACCCTGCTCAAGCCGGAGGCCACCGCCTCGGACATCGACCAGCTGTGCCGGGAAGCGGAGCAGTACCACTTCGCCTCGGTGTGCATCAACCCGACCTGGGTGAAGCGAGCGGCGGAGAACCTGCGGGGGACACCGGTCGCGGTGTGCAGCGTGATCGGGTTCCCGCTCGGTGCGACCACGCCGGAGGTGAAGGCGATGGAGGCGCGTCGGGCACTTCGCGACGGCGCCCGAGAGGTCGACATGGTCCTGAACATCGGCGCCCTCAAGTCGGGGGATCACGACCTGGTGCTCAAGGACATCGAGAAGGTGGTGGACGCCGCCCACGAGGTGGGCGCACTATGCAAGGTGATCCTGGAGACGGCGCTGCTCACCGACGAGGAGAAGGTGGTCGCCTCCGCCCTGGCCAAGCAGGCCAGGGCCGACTTCGTCAAGACCTCGACCGGATTCGGGCCGGGCGGGGCCACGGTCTACGACGTGGCTCTGATGAGGGAGACGGTGGGGCCGGACATGGGGGTCAAGGCCTCGGGCGGGGTCCGCACCACGGAGAACGCGGAGGACATGATCGCCGCCGGCGCGACCAGAATCGGAGCCTCGGCCGGGATCGAGATCGTCGGCGGGAAGGATGGAGGTAGAGGTGACGAGAGGTATTGAGCTGAGGTCCTTTGCGTTCCTGGACAGCCTCCAGCCGCAATACGCCGCCTTCCTCGGGACGGTGGCGCAAGGCTTCCTTCCCCTGGCCAACGACGCCTCACTCTGGGTCGAGGTAGCCCCCGGGAGCGAGATCAACCGTCTCTCCGACGTCCCACTGATGGCGACCTCGGTCAAGCCGGGGCTCCA
>DATHUL010000016.1:0-13390 GCA_035462285.1 Acidimicrobiia bacterium | reverse complement strand
AGCGGAGACCTCCTGGCCCCCTGCCGACGGCACGCTGCGGGAGATCCCGCTCGACGCCCTCCGTCATCACACACGAAGCTGGTCAGGCCCCCAGACGATCGGTCTCCACGCCCCCGCCTGGGACCGTGCCGGGACGGGAAGCACCGACTCGAGCGAGGACGACGCCCGGTCGATCAGCTTCGAGACGCCGCCACTCGAAGAGACGCTCGAGATCCTGGGCACGCCCGAGGTGGAGGTGGCGGTGACCAGCAGCGCCGCAGTTGGGATGATCGCCGCCCGGCTCTCCGCGGTCTCGCCCGACGGAGTCGGTTACCTGATCACCCGGGGAAGTCGCAATCTCGTCTTCCCCGACGATCTGTCCCATCCCGTCCCAGTGACCCCGGGCCGGCCGATGACGGTCCGCTTCCCCTTGATGGCAACCTCGGCGGTTGTGCAGCCGGCCTGGAGGCTGAGACTCGCCCTGGCCGGGGCCGACTTCCCGGTGGTGTGGCCTCCATCCGCCGCCTTCACCCTCGACGTCGACCCGGGCCGATCCCGTCTCCTCCTGCCGACCATCCCGCTACGAGACGATGCAACGATCCTCTCGATCCCGGCTTCGCCCCCTCCCCCGTCTCCCCCCGGGCTGGTCGACGAGGACCGGGGTCACACCCGTCTGCTCCGGGACGGAGCCACTGTCACCTACCAACGTCACCGCTACTCCCATCAGCGGCAGCCTGAGCGGGCCGGGCTCAGCTACACCTCCGACGAGACCTGGTCGATCAGCGTCTCCGAAGACGAGCCGACCTCCACCCGGGTCCGGTCAGACGGTGTGGTGACAATGGAACGTGCCGGCTGGAAGGTGGCCACCAGAGGCAGTCTCCAGTTGACCGCGGACGACTCCAGTTTCCGTCTCGTCATCGTGCTCGGCGCAGATCACGACGATCGGGTGGTCTTCACCAGGACCTGGGATGAGACCATTCCGAGAGAGTGGGCCTGAACCGCCGTTCAACTAATCTCCGCGAGTGGACCCAACGCTTCATCGCGACTGCTACGTGGAGGCGGACTGGTACGCCAGGGAGGTCGACCGTGTCTTCTCGACCCAGTGGTTCTGCATCGGCCGCGAGGAGGAGATACCGGAGCCGGGTGATCACCTGGTGTGCGAGGTGGTGGGCGAGTCTGTGCTGGTCACCAGGTCCCGGGGCGGTGAGCTCGTCTCCTACATCAATCTGTGCCGGCATCGTGGCTCACAACTCACCGAGGCGGTGGGCAAGCCTTACCAAACCGGGATCGGCGCCACCGGTCGGTTCAAAGGCTCGATCCAGTGCCCCTATCACGCCTGGACCTACTCCTTCGACGGTGAGCTCCGAGCCGCCCCGTTCCTCGAGGAGTCCGACGGCCTGCGCAAATAGGACCTCCCCCTTCACCACGTCGGCGTCGAGACCTGGGGCGGCTTCGTCTGGGTCAACCTCTCCCCCGACCGGGCGCCGTCCTTGGCCAGCCAGTTCCAGGAGACGGAGTCCTACCTCGCCAACTACCCGCTCACCGACGTGAGGGTGGCTGCCCGGATCGTCTAGCCGGTCCAGTCGAACTGGAAGGCCATCGTGGAGAACTACAACGAGTGCTACCACTGCGGGCCGGTTCACCCCGAGCTGGTCGAGCTGGTCCCCGACTTTCGCCGGCGCGGGGGCTCAGATCTCGATTGGGAGAACGGCATTCCCCATCGGGAAGGTGCCTGGACCTTCACTGCGACCGGAACCACCAACCGCCGGCCCTTCCCTGGTCTCAGCCCCGAGGAGCAGGAGAGACACAAGGGCCAGCTCGTCTACCCCAACCTCATGCTCAGTCTCTCCGCCGACCACGTGGCCGCCTTCACCCTGTGGCCCCGGGGCCCGGGATCGACCACCGTGGTTTGTGACTTCCTCTTCCACCCCGACGAGATGAGTCGCCCCGACTTCGATCCGTCCGACGCGGTCGACTTCTGGGACATGGTCAACCGTCAGGACTGGAAGGTGTGCGAGTCGGTTCAGCGCGGGATGAGCTCGCGTCGGTTCACCACCGGGTTCTACGCCCCCATGGAGGACTACTCCAAGGACATCCGTCGCTATCTCGACGAGCTGATGTGACCGACCATCGGATCGCCGTCCTCGGTCTGGGCGGGATCGGCAGCGCCGCCGCCTATTGGGCGGCGCGCCGCCTCGGGGGAGAAGTCCTCGGGGTCGAGCAGTTCGAGACGGGTCATGTCCGCGGGGGCTCGGAGGACCACAGCCGGATCATCCGGCTCTCCTATCACACTCCCGCTTACGTGGAGTTGGCCAAGGCGGCATACCGCTCGTGGCAAAAGGTCGAGGCCGACGCCGATCAGCAATTGGTGTTGATGACAGGAGGATTGGACCTCGCCCCGGCCGGGGCCTCGATAGGACTGGCCGACTACCGCTATTCGATGACCACCGCCGGCGTCCCCTTCGAAGAGCTCGACGCCGGCGAGGTGATGAGGAGATGGCCCCAGTGGCGTCTCGACGACGATGTCACCGCCCTGTTCCAGGAGAGCTCCGGGATTGCCATGGCCTCGACGGCCAATGCGGCCCATCGTCGGCTCGCCGTCGAGCACGGGGCGACCTTGCTCGACCATTCCCAGGTGAGTGGAGTCCGGGAGGTCGACGGCGAGGTGGAAGTGGTGATCGACGGGAGGGCACATCGGGTCGGCTCCCTGGTGGTGGCCGCCGGGGCCTGGACCAACCATGTGCTGGGCCTGCTCGGAGTGCGTTTCCCGCTGGAGGTGACCCTTGAGCAGGTGGTCTATCTGAAGCCGGCCGACCCGACACTGTTCGCCCCCTCCCGGTTCCCGATCTGGATCTGGATGGACGAGCCGTCGTTCTACGGCTTCCCGGTCTTCGGCGAACCGGCGGTCAAGGTCGCCTGGGACCGATGCGAGATCGTGACCGACCCCGACACTCGCAGCTTCGAGCCCAGGGCGGACGTGACCGACCGGGTGCGACACTTCGTCGGGCGACATCTCCCGGAAGCGGCCGGCGAGGTCCATCTCGCCAAGACCTGTCTCTACACATTGACCCCGGACCGCGACTTCGTGCTGGACCGGGTGCCCGGGACCGAGCACATCTTCGCCGCGGTCGGGGCGGGCCACGCCTTCAAGTTCGCCTCGCTGTTGGGCCGGATCCTCGTCGACCTAGCCCTCGACGGTGAGACCGCCCACGACATCACCCCCTTCACCGCCACCCGTCCCATCCTCGGTGAAAGGCACCCGGCCCGCTTCTACATGGTGTGACGGGTGATTCGACGAGAGTCGAGTCCCGTCGGGCGATTAGCCTCCCGGTCCCATGGTCGCCTGGAGAGAATTCACCGACCAAGCCCCGAAGATCGCCGAGGTCTTCGTCCGCCGCCACACCTCGACCGGAAACCTGTGTCTGCTGGCAACACTTCGTTCCGACGGCTATCCCCGGATCAGCCCGATGGAGCCGAGGATCTTCGACGGGCACCTGCTGCTGGTCGGCATGCCGGGCACCACCAAGTTCACGGATCTCGGTCGCGATCCGAGGTTCTGCCTGCATACCGCAACCGTCGATCCCTATGTCGGCGACGGTGACGTCAAATTGTGGGGCGACGCCGTGAACCTCCAGGATCCGGGTCTCCACGAGCGATTCGCCGCCGACCTGTTCGAACGGGCCGGCATGGACCTCCGCGGTCAGGTGTTCGACCCGTTCTACGTGGCCGATCTCACCGGGGCCTCATCGCTGGAATTGGCCGATGGACGTCTGGCGATCACCATCTGGAAGCCCGGTGAGGGCGAGCGGGTGGTGGAGAAGACCTGAGCCGGGGCGAGGAGCCCATCCCCACATTTCTCGGTCGGCCGTAGGGCCCATGGCCCCCTCTCCCTTCGGGGACCTCCCCGCCGGGGAGACGGCGCCACCTACCTCATGTGAGCGGTTACCGCCCAGCAGGCGGCGGCGGACAGCGAATCGGCAGGGACCGGGCCCGGATCGTCGCCGGGGCATCGGGTGGCGATCTCATCGGGGAGGGTGCCCGACTGGAGCAGCGGGCAGCGGGGATGGAACCGGCAGCCGGAAGGGATGCGGGCCGGGTCGGGGATCTCCCCGACCAGGATCTGCTGCTCCATCTCCTTGGTCTCAGGCACCACCGAGAGCAAGGCCCGGGTGTAGGGATGCCTGGGATCGGCGAGGATCTGCTCGGTGGGCCCGGTTTCGACGATCCGGCCCAGGTACATCACCGCCACCCGATCGGCGATGTTCCAGGCGAGACCTAGGTCGTGGGTCACCACCAGGATGGCGAGGCCGGTCTCGTCGACCAGATGCCGCATCAAGGCGAGGATCTCGCCACGGATGGAGGCGTCGAGACTGGCCACCGGCTCGTCGGCGAGGAGGAGGCGGGGCTCCATCACCATGGCCCCGGCGATGACGACGCGCTGTCGCTGTCCTCCCGATATCTCATGCGGGTAGAGCTGGAAGAAGCGTTCCGGAGGCCGCAGACCGGCACGGGATAGAGCTCCGGCCACCCGTTCCTTCTCGTCGCCCTTGCTGTGCTGGATCCTGAGACCCTCGGCCACGATCTCGTAGATGGTCTGTCGCGGGTTGAGTGCCCCGGTCGGGTCCTGGAACACCATCTGGACCGCAGGATTCTGGAATATGGTCTGGATCTCCCGCTTCCGTTTCGCGTCGAGAGGATGTCCCTCCACCGTCACCGTCCCCGATGTCGGTGGCTGCAGGCCCTGGATGGCACGGATCAGGGTCGTCTTGCCCGAGCCCGACTCGCCGACGAGTGCCAGCACCTCGCCCGGCATGACCTGAAGCGAGGCGCCGTCGACGGCCCGGGCCTCCCCGAAGTGCACGTGGAGGTCATCGACTTCGACCAGCGGGGTCACACCAGGATGCAAGCGGCGCTCCTTCCCGGGCCCGAGATGCGGAGGGCGGGCTCGGCCAAACGGCACTGGTCACGGGCCAGGGGGCAGCGAGGGTGAAACGGGCACCCCTCGGGCAGGTTGCCCGGCGTAGGCGGGTCGCCGCCCAGTCCGGAGGGCGCCATTCGCGACGACCGGTCGCCGATGGTGGGGAATGCCGCGGCCAGGGCCCGGGTGTAGGGATGGGATGGGTTCTCGAACACCTGCCACGCCGGGCCCTCCTCCACGATCCGACCGGCGTACATCACGGCGAGACGCTGACAGGCATAGGTGAGGACGGAGAGGTCGTGGGTGATGAAGAGCAGGGTCAGCTCGCGCTCCTGCTTGAGATCGTCGAGCAGGTCGAGCACCTGGGCCTGGACCATCAGGTCGAGCGCAGTGGTCGGCTCATCGGCGATGAGGAGATGAGGGTCACAGGCCAGCGCCATGGCGATGAGCACCCGTTGACGCTGCCCGCCGGAGAGTTGGTGCGGGTAGGAGTCGGCCCGAGCCTCGGGGAGACCGACCCTCCGGAGCAGCTCGACCACCCGTTCCCGGGCCGCCGACTCATTGGGCTCGGTCTGGTGGACCAGCATCGGCTCGGCGATCTGGTCCCCAACGGTCTGCACCGGGTTGAGCGCATGGAGAGCGCCCTGGAAGATGATCGCCCCCGAGGTCCACCGCACCGCCCTCAGCCCACCAGGGCTCAGCCCGAGCACGTCCTTCCCGTCGAGGACGATGGTGCCGGTCACCTCGGTCCCGGGGGGAAGCAGCCGGAGCAACGAGTTGGCCAGGGTCGACTTGCCGCACCCGGACTCTCCGGCCAGCCCGATCGACCCGCCCCGCTCGATGTCGAAGCTGACCCCGCGCACCGCGGGCACCGCTCCCCCATGACCGTGGTAGGTGACGTTGAGGTCTCTGACCGAGAGGAGCGGCTCGCTCATCGTCCCCTGCTCAGGCGGGGATTGGCGATGTCCTCGAGAGTTCGCCCGATCAGGGTGAAGGCGAGGACCACGGCGAGGATCCCCAGCCCGGCGGGAAGGAAGTACCACCAGGCGTTGCGAACCATGGCCCCGTTGACGAATGCCTCCTCCAGGGTCTTCCCCCATGAGGCGGCAGAGGGGTCGCCCAGCCCGAGGAAGGCGAGCGTGGTCTCGGTCAAGATTGAGATCGGGACCGCCAGCGTGGCGTTGGCCAGGATCAGACCGCTCACGTTGGGCAGGATGTGGTGGCCGACGATGTGGGTCCCGCTTGCGCCGAGCGAGCGGGCCCGGTCGACGAACAGACGCTGTTTCACCGTCAGCACCTGGGCCCGGACCAGCCTCGCCGTCGAGGGCCAGGAGGTGATGCCGATCACGAAGATGATGTTCCACACCGACCGGCCCAGGACCGAGGCGAGCACAATGGCCAAGGGCAGGAAAGGGATCACCAGGAACCATTCGGTGACCCGCATCAGGAGCCCGTCGATCCTCCCGCCCACGAAACCGGAGACGATGCCGACCACCGACCCGATGCTGATGGTGAGCACCGTGGCGGCCAGCCCGACGAACAGGCTGACCCGGGAGCCCCAGACGAACTGGGCCCAGACCGAGCGTCTGATGTGGTCGGTGCCGAGCGGGGGGAACTGGCCGGGCGTCCCCCATTGCGGGTTGCCGGCTCCGCGGGCATAGACCGGGTTCAGCTCCCTGACGTCGGCGAGGAGCGGGGCGGTCAAAGCGACGATGACGAACACGGCGAGCACGGCCAGACCGATCATCCCCTGCCGTGAGGCGCGGAACTGCCGCCACACCCGGCTCACCGTGGCACGTCGGCGTCGCATGGCGATGCTGGTCATGTCTCCACCCTCGGGTCGAGCCATGAGTAGGTGAGGTCGGCGATCAGGTTGAACACGATCACCGCCGCGCTGAACAGGAGGAAGAGACCCTGGAGCATGGGGAGGTCGGGACCGCGGATGGCATCTGCGGTCGCCTTGCCCAGACCGGGCCAGGAGAAGACGGCCTCGACTGCGATTGCCCCGGAGAGGACGAAGCCGAAGTTGATCGCGGTGAGGGTGACCACCGGGAGCAGGGCATTGGGCACCGCATGACGGTTGCGGACCACCACATCACGCAGGCCCTTGGCCCGGGCCACCGTCAGATAGTCCTCCCCCATCACATCGAGCAACGAGCTCCTGGTCACCAGGGTGTACTCGCCCAGATAGGCGAGGGTGAGGGTGAGTGCGGGCAGGAACATGTGCCGCAGCTGGTCGAGGAGCAGGGCAATACCGGTCGCATTGGAACCGGCGGTGACGACGCCCCCGACCGGGAACCACCCCAGGACCACGGCGAACAAGACGAGCAGGATCATCCCCAGCCAGAAGTCGGGCATGGAGTAGAACACCATCGTCCCCGAGGTGATGGTGTGGTCCTTCCACGTGTTGCGGCGCCAGGCTGCGATGACTCCGGCCACGGTGCCGATCACGGCCGAGAGGACGGAGGAGACCCCGACCAGCGCCACCGTTGCCGGCACCGCGGACACGATCTCGTCCCACACCGGCTGCCGGCTCTGATAGGAGAGACCGAAATTGAGCTGTGCCGTCTCCCTCAGGTAGAGGACGAACTGGGTGCCAAGCGACTGGTCGAGACCGAACGACTCGCGCAGGTTGTCCAGAGTGGCCTGCGGGACATTCCGCCCCCGGAACAGAGAGCCGATCGGATCGGTCTGCACCACCCGGAAGAGCAGGAAGTTGAACACCAGGACGAAGACGAGGGTGAGCAACGACCCCAGCACCTTCCGTGCGATCAGTCGTCCTCGCCCCCGCCTTCTCCGTTGTCCGACGGTCAGCTGCTCACTCCCGCTCGTCCCGGGTCGAAGTGCGCCGCCCCATCAGGAACACCGCGGCCAGGACCACGACCCCGGCGGCGATCCCACCCCAGAGCAGCCAGTTGATACCGTCATCCGATCCGCCGCCCTCGACCCCGATCGGGCTGAGACGGGCGTAGCTGGGCGAGGAGTTGGTGAACATGACCGGTCCTATCTCGGCCGGCTGCTTCACCCAGCCTTCGAATGTGTCGGTGCGATAGGCCTGGAGGTCGGGGCCGAGATACATAGGGATGTAGATGGCGGCGTCGTGGAACAAGGTGAGCATGTCGTGAACGATGGCGATCCGCTCCTCCTCGTCTATCTCCTCCTTCTGAGCCAGGTACATGGCATCGAACTCGGGGTCGAACCAGTTGGCGTCGTTGTAGTTGCCCACCTCGGCCTCGGTGAAGTAGGAGAGCATCGGGTCGGGATCGACGAACGGCACCCAGCCCCAGAAGAAGGTGTCGTAGGTGCCCTCGACGATCACCGAGAACAATGCGTCCTGGTCGTACGACTCCAGGGTGACACCGATCCCGATGTCCTCCATCCAGCCCACCATCAGCTCGCCGATCGGACCGGCCAGGTCGCCGTCGGTGTTGACCGCATGACGGATCACGATCGGGTTCGACCCGTCGGGCATCTCCCTGATCCCGTCGCCGTCGCTGTCGAGATAGCCGCCCTCTTCGAGAAGCTGGTTGGCTCGATCCGGGTCGTAGCTCAGTCGGCTCTCCTCGGGGATCTCGGGGAGCCACTTGGGGTCGGCCGACGGGCTCATCGTCTCCAGCGGGTCGGCCAGCTCGAACCAGAGGTCCTCGATCACCGCTTCCCGATCGATGCCATGGGATATGGCGCGACGCACGTTCACGTCGAGAAGGGCGGGATGGGGCTGGCCCTCGGCCGCCCCGCCGTTGATGGCGATCTCGTCGAACCCGCCCTGCTGACCGGCGACCACTTCGATGTCGGGGTCGGCTTCGAGTGAGTCCCAGGAACCGGCCGGGAATCCGTGCGCCGCGTCGAGCTGGCCTTGCTGAAGCGCGGCCACCATGGCGTCGGGGTTCTCGAACAACTGGAAGATGACCCGGTCGTACGGAGACTCCTCACCCTCCCATCCCCAGTAGTTGGGGTTGGCGTCCATGACCACCGACTGGCCCTTGGTGAACTCGCTGACCACGAACGGCCCGCTCCCGACCCCGTCCTCGGCCGCGTACTGGGTGGCGGCGTCGTAGTCGGTGGCGATTGGCTCCCAGATGTGTTGCGGCACCAGATAGACATCCATGGTGGGGAGCTTGGGGTCGGGCACCGAAGACGTGAGCTGGACGGTGCGCTCGTCGACCACCGTGGCCTCGATGTTGGCCACGGTGGAGATCATGTTGTCCCAGCCCTGATCCCGGGCGGTGTTGATGTTCCAGGCCACGTCCTCGGCGGTGAGCGGCTCACCGTCGGACCAGAGCAGACCTTCTCGCAGGGTGTAGGTGTAGCTGATGCCCGGCTCCACCTCCTCCCACGATTCGGCCAGCCCGGGTGAGGTCTCGAAGTCGTCGGCCGCCTTGTCGGTCAAGGTGGCGTAGTGGACATTCCAGACCTCGTACTCGCTCACCGCGAAACCCGACGTCGGGTTCAGGGTCTCCCAATCCTGGGTCAGCCCGATGCGGAGGGTGACCTGGCCGTCATCCTCCTGGGCGGAGACAATTGGGGCAAGCGACACCGCGACCAGGGCGGCAAGCAGCAAAACGACGATACGTCTCATGGACTCTGACTCTCCGTTCAGGTTTGACCTCCGGAATGTATCCCCTCGGGCCGAACCATGCGTCGAATCGGGACTCCCGGGCATCTGCCCGGGCCGATGGGAACAGACCCCGGCTCCGGGTGATAGCAAACCTGAATGACGATTCAGACAACCGGGAGTACAGTGGCCGAACCAGATTCGAGGCAGCCGACATGATCCGAGAGACGCCGTTCCACCCCAGGACCAGCCAGGCCAACAAGACCGGTCTGTGGAGCCACTGGTCCGGGTATCTGGCCACCGACCGCTATCAGATGTCGGACAAGTTCGAGTACTTCGCGATCAGGAACTCGGCCGCCGTGATCGACACCTCCCCCCTCTACAAGTACCGGATCACGGGCCGGGAGGCCGAGAGCTTTCTCACCGGGGTGCTGGCCCGGGACATCCGCAAATGCCGGCCCGGGCAGGCCCACTACACCGTGTGGTGCGACGACGCCGGGTACGTGGTCGAGGACGGGGTGATCCTGCGCCACTCCGACGACGAGTTCCTACTCACCGCGGCCGAGCCCAACATGGCCTATCTCCACGACCTGGCCGGTGGGATGGCCGTCGCCATCGAAGATGTCTCCGACGACTACGGCGCACTGGCCCTCCAAGGCCCCTACGCCCGGCAGATCCTCCAGCAACTCGCCCCGGAGACGGCGGAGATCGGGTACTTCCATCTCACCCCGGCCAAGATCGGCAACGCCGCGGTGACCATCTCCCGAACCGGCTACACCGGAGACCTCGGCTACGAGATCTGGGTCGAGCGTGGAGACGCAGTCGGGGTGTGGGACGCCCTGTTCGAGGTTGCCGCACCCTATGGGGTGATCCCGGCCGGGCAGACCGCCCTGCTCATCGCCCGCATCGAGGCCGGGCTGGTGCTGATCGATGTCGACTTCCACTCCTCCCGTTACGCCTGGAACGACGACCAGCGCACCACACCGCACGAGCTCGGCCTGGGATGGATGCTGCGCGACCTGGAGAGCGACGATCGCCGCTTCATCGGCCGCCGCGCAATCGAGCGCGAGCTGAAGGAAGGCACCTCCCGATGGAAGACGGTGGGGATCACCGTCGACTGGGAGGACTGGAACCGGGTCTACAACGAGCGCGGCCTGGTCCCGCCCAAGGACCACACCCCCGAGCACGGCGGGATGATGATCTACGACGAGAAACTGGAGCGGATCGGGTACACCCCCAGCTTCGTCTATTCGCCGATGACCCAGCGCCACGTCGGGATCGCCCGGGTCCGACCCGAGCACGCTGCCGTCGGCACCGAGGTCGGGCTCGAGGTGACCATCGACCACCGTTACGACGTGGTCAAGGCCAATGTGAGCCGACTTCCCTTCTTCAACCCTCCGAGAAAGACTGCCTGAGGTAGCCGATGTCAGAGAAGAGAAAATACGACGCCATCGTGATCGGCGGCGGTCACAACGGGCTGGTCAACGGGACCTATCTGGCCAAGGCCGGGCTGAGCACCCTGATCCTGGAGCGTCGCCATCTGGTCGGCGGGGCGGCCATCACCGAAGAGCTCCACCCCGGGTTCAGCTTCACCACCTTCTCCTACGCACTCAGCCTGCTCCGTCCCGAGATCATCCACGAGCTGGAGCTGACCAAGCACGGGTTCATGCCCTTGCTCATGCCGTCCACATTCGCTCCCACCGAGGACGGGGACTACCTGCTCCTCGGGCAGGACAAGAACGAGAACCATCACGAGATCTCCCGTCACTCGCCCCACGACGCCGACGCCTACGACGCCTATGGGCACATGATGGAGCAGGTGGTCCACGCCATCCGGCCGCTGATGGACTCGATCCCGCCCGACATCACCTCCAAGGACCCCGAGGAGCGGGCCCGGATGGCCGCCATCGGCGCCTATCTCGCCGATCTGCCCGCCGGCGTCCTCCACGATCTGATCCGGCTCATGACCGGAAGCGCCGCCGACATCCTCGAGGACTACTTCGAGTCGGACATCATGCAGGGTCTGCTCGCCTCCTCGGGCATCATCGGGACCAAGGTCGGCCCCAGGTCGCAGGGCTCGGGGCTGGTCCTCCTCTACCACTCCTTCGGTGAGCACGACGGGGCGTATGGGGCCTGGGCCTTCCACAAGGGGGGCAACGGCGGATTCACCCAGGTCCTGGCCCGAGCCGCGGAGGCGTTCGGCGCCGAGATCCGCCTCGAGTCGCCGGTGGATCACGTCGTCACCAAGAACGGGAGGGCGACAGGGGTGGTCCTCGAGGACGGCACCGAGCTCGAGGCGAAGACCGTGGTTTCTTCGGTCGACCCTCGCCGCACCTTCATGGACCTGGTCGACCCGAGGGAACTGCCCACCGATCTGGTCGAGAACATCCGCCGCTTCAAGTTCCAGGGCACCTCGGCCAAGGTCAACTTCGCCCTCGACGCCAACCCGACCTATCCCGGTCTGGAGGGGCGGTCCGATCACTACCGGGGCTTCATCAACATGGGCCCCTCCCTCGACTACCTGGAGCGGGCGTTCGACGACGCCAAGTACGGCTGGTACTCGCAGAAGCCGTACATAGACGGCTGCATCCAGTCCAACGTCGACCCTGACATGGCCCCACCGGGCAAGGCGGTGATGTCCTGTTTCATCCAGTACGCCCCCTATCACCTGAGGGAGAGCGACTGGGACACCGAGCGGGACAGATTCGGCGACGTGGTGCAGAACACACTGGAGAGGTTTTTCCCCGGCTTCGGCGATCTTGTCCTCCACCGGGAGGTGGTCACCCCGCTCGACATCGAGCGGGTCGTCGGGCTGAGCGAGGGCAACATCTTCGCCGGCGAGTTCCTCGCCCCCCCGATGTTCTTCTTCCGCCCCGCCCCCGGCTGGAACCAGTACCGCACCCCGATCGAAGGCTATTACCAGTGCGGCTCCGGCACCCATCCCGGTGGCTGCGTCATGGGCGCTCCCGGCCGCTTCGCCTCGCAACAGATCCTCGGGGACCTGGCCAAGAAGAAGTAACCGACTTCCTAATGCAGGGCGTCACGGATATGTGACGGAGTGCATAAAGAACGCCGGAACCGGGATGCGCCGTGGCCCCGTTGATAGCCTTGACCCCGGAGCCGAGTCATGGCGTCACGCCAATCGCTGGTCGCACTTGTCGCTTGTGCCCTGATCTTCGCCGCCTGCACCGGGACCAGGGCCACCGATGACACCGTGGGCGCCCCCGACGTGTTCGCTCCGACCCCCAGTATCGGCGATCTGACCCCGACCCCGACGACCAGGGCGCGCCCTGCTCCCGGCACCACGACCGACGTGGAGACTTCCGCCGTCTACCGGGTCGACCCGGGCACACTCGATCCGCTCCCCGGCCTGGATCCGATCCCGATGGGCGATTGGAGCTGGGGGGTCAGCTCATCGGACGGGAGATGGCTGGCGCTTCTCTTCGGCAACGACTCCGGCGCGAACGAAGGCGTTCGTCTCATCGATGTCCCTGAGTGGAGAGTGATCGGGGACTGGACGCAACTCAGCGGCTCACCGATGAGCGTCTCCGACGATGGCGTCATCCATACCTACCGCTTCGAGGCCCCCAACCCACAGCTCGTCCGCATGGGCGTAGGAGTCGATCAACCGGAGACCTTGGCCGACCTGCCGTCTGGGTTCTCGCCCCGGAACGCCCCCCTAATGCATGAGGATCGGATCGTCCTCACCGGCCAAGACTATGACACCTCATCACGTCAGGGCAGATTCACCGTGATCTCAGTCGATCAGTCGACCGGAGTCATCAGCGAGACGGAGCTACCCGAGACCGGGATCGGTGCCGCCGAGTTGGTCGACCTGGGTAATGGTCAGACCGGCGTGGTCGACTCGTATCCGGCTCTGGTCTGGGACGATGGCAATGGGCGAATCCTGGTCGTCCATGCCGTCGACGACCTGGTCA
>DATHUL010000015.1:0-2683 GCA_035462285.1 Acidimicrobiia bacterium | reverse complement strand
AGCTGCGATCGGAGGGACCGTGGGGGTCGATGTGAACCTGCTTCCTAATGCAGGGCGTCACGCATATGTGACGCCCTGCATTGAGAATGATCAGGTGATCCGTCCGCTCACCGTCGAGGACCTAGGTCGAGTGGTGAGCCTGGAGCAGGCAAATCAGCCCGCCCCTTGGTCGGAAGGTGTGTTCCGGGACGAGTTGGCTGCCGAGAACCGGATCTACATGGCCGCGGAGACGGACCGGGTGGTCGGCTTCGGGGGAGTCATGGTGGTGGGCGAGGAGGCCCACGTCACCAATCTGCTGGTCGACCCGGAGTGGAGACGACAGGGGATCGGTCTCGGTTTGATGCTGGCCCTGATCGATGCCTCGGTGGAGGCGGGAGCCCGTCATCTCACCCTCGAGGTGAGACTGAAGAACGAGGCGGCGCAGGCCATGTACTCGCGTCTCGGTCTGGCCCCGATCGGGATTCGCCGCGGCTATTACGGAGACGACGACGCCCTCATCCTCTGGGCACACGACATCGACTCGGACGCCTACCGTCGGCGGCTGGAGGGTCTGCGATGAACCCGCTGATCCTCGCCTTCGAGACGTCGTGCGACGAGACGGCGGTGGCCGTGGTCCAGGGAACCAAGCCGCTGTCCAACGTCCTCTCCTCTCAGGTCGACCTCCATGCCCGTTTCGGGGGAGTGGTGCCCGAGGTGGCTGCACGCGCCCACGTCGAGTCGATCCGAGCGCTCACCCATCACGCCCTGAACGAGGCCGGTATCCACCCCGCCGACCTCGACGGGGTGGCCGCCACCGCCGGGCCCGGGCTGGTCGGGGCGCTGCTCGTCGGCCATTCCTTCGCCAAGGCCACGGCATGGGCCCGCCAGCTCCCCTTCGTAGGCATAGACCACATGGAGGGTCACCTCATGGCGCCTCGTCTCGAGTTCGAGGGCTTCCAGCCGCCCGTGGTCTCACTGCTCGCATCCGGCGGCCATTCCCAGATCGTCCACGTGACCGAGTGGGGCGAGTACGAGACCCTGGGCGGGACCATCGACGACGCTGCGGGCGAGGCGTTCGACAAGCTGGCCCGGGTGATGGGGCTCGACTTTCCCGGTGGCCCCGCCATCGACACCGCCTCCAACGGAGGGGATCCAAAGGCGGTCGAGTTCCCACGCGCTCTGGCCGACCGGCCCTTCGACTTCTCGTTCTCCGGGCTGAAGACCTCGGTGGTCACGTTTCTCGCCAAGGCGGAGAGGAGCGGGGATCTCCCCCCGTTGGCCGACGTCGCAGCTTCACTTCAAGAGGCGATCGTGGACGTGCTCGTGGACAAGACCTTCAACGCGGTGGACCAGACCGGGGCCCGGGTCGTCGGGGGCGGCGGAGGGGTCCTGGCCAATCGGCGGCTCCGTCATCGTTTCGCCGAGGAGTCCGACAAGCGAGGGGTCGCCCTGGCCATCCCCGAGCCGCTCCTCTGCACCGACAACGCCGCCATGATCGGCGTAGCCGGCGCCCACTGGCTCTCCGTTGGCCGGATCACCGACTGGGCCGAGAATGTCAACCCCGGTCTGGTCCTGGGAGAGCCCCTTTCCTAACCCAGACCTTGAGTCCCACCGACTCAACTTCGGTTTAGCACTCGTCTGCGAGGAGTGCTAACGTTCCATTCACTAGCACTCTAAGTAGCGGAGTGCTAATGCCCGGCAATCGGCGACGATCCGGGCAGCAAGCACACCCGAGGTTCAAGGAGGAGCCAAAGAATGAAGCTTCAGCCGCTCGGTGATCGAGTGGTGGTAAGGCCCACCGAGGATGCGGAATCACGTACTCCGTCCGGCCTTGTCATCCCCGACACCGCCAAGGAGAAGCCACAGATCGGTGAGGTCATCGCCGTAGGGCCGGGCGCTCGCGACGAGGATGGCGACCGGATCCCGATGGACGTGTCCGTCGGCGACAAGGTTCTCTACTCGAAGTTCGCAGGAACCGAGGTCAAGCTCGACTCCGACGAGTATCTCGTCCTGTCCGAGAGCGACCTTCTGGCCGTCGTCAATTGAGGAGCTGATAGGAAATGGCAGCGAAGGAACTTCGCTTCAACGAGGAGGCCCGCAAGGGGCTCCAGGCGGGCGTCGACAAGCTCGCCGACACGGTAAAGGTGACGTTGGGCCCCAAGGGGCGCAACGTCGTCCTGGAGAAGAAGTGGGGCTCGCCCACGATCACCAATGACGGCGTGACCATCGCCAAGGAGATCGAGCTGGACGACCCGTACGAGAACATGGGCGCCAAGCTCGCCTACGAGGTCGCCAACAAGACGGACAACGTCGCCGGCGACGGGACCACCACTGCGACCGTCCTGGCCCAGGCCATGGTCAAAGAGGGTCTGCGTCAGGTGGCGGCCGGGGCCAACCCGATGGAGCTCAAGCGTGGCATCGAGGCCGCGGTCGAGACCGTGGTCAAGGCAATCGGTGACATGGCTCGTGACATCGAGACCAGCGAGGAGATCGCCCACGTGGCGTCGATCTCGGCCAACAACGACACGTCAATCGGCCAGGTGATCGCAGATGCGATGGACCGGGTCGGCAAGGACGGGGTCATCACCGTCGAGGAAGGTCAGACCTTTGGTCTCGAGTTGGAGTTCACCGAGGGGATGCAGTTCGACAAGGGCTTCATCAACTTCTACTTCATCACCGACGCCGATCGGCAGGAGGCGGTGCT
>DATHUL010000014.1:0-11517 GCA_035462285.1 Acidimicrobiia bacterium | reverse complement strand
GCCGTCGAGGATCGACCCGAACAGGACGATCGCCGCCCCGGTCCGCAGCGCATCGGAGGCGATCATGACCGATCCCACGATCACGATCGCGAGCCCGATCGAGGTCATCACCGTCGGGGTGACCCCGACACCTGCCAGAGCCTTGCAGATTGGCTCCAGGAAACGGGTTACCCGGGGACGAACCCGCGTGTCGATCACGACGATGCAAAGTAGCAGGCCACCCCCTGAATCCGGTCCTCGGGAAAGGGTTAGGATCGGTGTCTCCACTAAGAGGAGGTCATGTTGTTACCCGAGAAAGTGCGCAACGTCGCCCTCGTCGGCCACGGCGGGAGCGGCAAGACGACTCTCGCCGAGTCCCTCCTCTTCGTGGGAGGGGCCACCACCCGCCGGGGCTCGGTCGAGCAGGGAACCACCGTTCTCGACTACGAGCCGGAGGAGATCGACCGCGCCATCTCGCTGGGCCTGGCGGTCGCCACCTTCAACTGGAACGACCACAGGATCAACCTCATCGACACCCCGGGGTCGAGCGACTTCTCCGGCGATGCCCGCGCCGGGTTGCGCGCAGCCGACCTCGCTCTGTTCGTGGTATCCGGCGTGGACGGTGTCGAGGTCCAGACCGAGCAATTGTGGAAGTTCGCCGACGAAGAAGGGATCCCGCGCGCGGTCGTGATCACCAAGCTCGACCGTGACCGATCGTCGTTCGAGCGCACCCTCGATCAGCTCAGGGAGTCGTTCGGCAAGTCGATCGCTCCGATACAGGTCCCGATCGGCGCCGAGGAAGGACTGAGCGGTCTGGTTCGGGTCGCCTCGGAGCGCGCCTACGAGTACGCCGGTGGGGACAAGGAGGGCAAAGAGGTCGACCTGCCCGTCGAAGTGGAGAGCCTGGTCCATTCCGCCCACACCGCCCTGGTCGAGACCGTCGTCGAAACCGACGACGAGATGATGGAGGCGTACTTCGAGGGCACCGAGCCCTCCCGCGAGCAGATCGTCAGCACCATCCACAAGGGAATCGTGGCCGGTGACATCCATCCGGTCCTGGTCACGTCGGCGGAGAAGCCGATCGGGATCGATCTTCTCGCCGAGTTCATCGTCGACTACGGCCCAAACCCGATGGAACGCAGTCTTCCCCCCTTGACCAGCGGCGAGCCGATCCCTCCTTCACAGGACGGCCCTGCCGTCGCCTTCGTCTTCAAATCGGTCTCCGACCCCTTCGTGGGACGGATCTCGCTGTTTCGCATCTTCACCGGCACGGTCAAGGCGGACCAGGAGGTCGAAGTCGCCGGCGGGGGTCGGGTCAGGCTGCACAATCTGTTCAAGCTCCAGGGCAAGGAGCATCACGATGTCCCCGATCTCCCCACCGGCGGGATCGGCGCCGTCGCCAAGGTCGAGAACGTGCGGGTCGGGGACACTCTGCGCACTCCCGGCACCGACATCGCGATCGAGCCGATCGTCTACCCGAGACCGGTGGCCGAGGTCGCCATCACCCCGCGCTCCCACCACGACGAGGAGAAGCTCTCCACCGCCCTGCATCGCATCGAGGAGGAGGACCCGACCATCCGCATCGAACGGCGGGCCGACACCGGTGAGACCATTCTCGCCGGTTTGGGGGACACCCATCTCGACGTGACGGTGGCCCGGATCGCCAGGAAGTTCGGGGTCGAGGTCGACACCTCATTGCCGGTGATCCCCTACCGGGAGACGATCACCGCCACCGCCCAGGCCGAGGGCAAGCACAAGAAGCAATCGGGCGGCCGCGGCCAGTTCGGTGTCGCCGTGGTCAAGTTCGCTCCACTGCCCAGAGGGTCGGGTTACGAGTACATCGACTCGATCAAGGGCGGCTCCATCCCCCGTCAGTTCATCCCCGCCGTCGACAAGGGCATCCAAGAGGCGCTGGGCCGAGGCATCCTGGCCGGGTACCCGATGATCGACGTCTCGGCCGAAGTCATCGACGGGAAGTACCACGCGGTCGATTCGGACGAGATGTCTTTCCGCATGGCCGGGATCCAGGCCCTGAGGGCGGCCGCACCCGATCTGAAACCGATCCTGCTCGAGCCGGTGATGAAGATCACGGTCACCGTTCCCGAGGACGATCTCGGCGACGTGATGGGCGACATCAACTCGAAGCGGGGAAAGGTCCTCGGCATGGAGGGGGAAGGCACGTTGAGGTCGGTCGTGGCCGAGGTGCCAATGGCCGAGATTCAGCAGTACGCCGCCGAACTGCGATCATTGACATCCGGGCGGGGCAGCTACGAAGTGGAGTTCGATCACTTCGCAGAAGTCCCGCACAACGAGGCGCAACAGGTAATAGCCGCTGCCAGGTCGTCGGACGACTGAGCGGATACCAGGAAGGACTGGAATGGCTGACGCCGTGATCCGTTTGGGAGACAAGGAGATTCGTCTCGACGTGGTGGAAGGCGTCGAGGGTGATGTCGCCGTCGACATCGGCCGCCTACGCAGTGAGCTGGGCGTGACCACCATCGATCGCGGATTCGGCAACACCGCCGAAAGCGCGTCCGGGGTCTCCTATGTCGGTGGCGAAGAGGGCGTTCTCCACTACCGGGGATATCCGATCGAGGAGCTGGCCGAGCGCTCGACCTTCCTCGAGGTTGCCTATCTGCTCCAGTACGGGGAGCTGCCCACCCGGACCGAGCTCGAGACCTACGAGGACTCGATCACACGTCACACTTTGCTGCGCGAGGACATGAAGCACCTGTTCGAGGCGTTCCCTCATCGCGCCCACCCGATGCAGATCCTCGCCTCGGCCACCTCGGCGCTCGCCACCTACTACCCCGACGCACTCGACCCCCACGACGACGAGTCGATCGACATCAGCGCCAGACGGCTGATCGCAAAGACACCGACCATGGTCGCCTGGTCGTACAAGTACGCCGTCCACCAGCCCTACATGTACCCCCAGAACGAGCTCGGTTACCTGGCCAATTTCCTCCACATGATGTTCAGCGTGCCGAGTGAGCCATATGTGGCCGACCCGGTAGTGGCCCGGGCGCTCAATCTGCTCTTGATCCTGCACGCCGACCACGGCCAGAAGTGCTCGGCTTCGGCGGTGCGTTTGGTCGGATCGAGCCAGGCCAACATCTTCAGCTCGGTCGCGGCCGGGATTCACGCCCTCTCCGGCCCACTCCACGGTGGAGCCAACCAGGAGGTGCTGGAGATGCTGGAGGACATCGTCGAAGCCGGAGGCGACGTGGCGCCGTTCGTGGCGCGGGCCAAGGACAAGGAGGACCCGTTCCGCCTCATGGGATTCGGGCACCGGGTCTACAAGAACTTCGACCCGAGGGCCAGGATCATCAAGAAGGCTGCCGACGACGTGCTCCACGCCCTCGGCATCGACGACGATCCGCTCCTCGACGTGGCGGTCCAGCTAGAAGAGGTCGCACTCTCCGACGACTACTTCGTCGAGCGAAAGCTCTACCCGAACGTCGACTTCTACTCAGGGATCATCTACCGCGCCATCGGCTTTCCCACCGACATGTTCACCGTTCTCTTCGCCATGGGTCGGCTCCCCGGTTGGATCTCGCAGTGGCGCGAGCTGTTATCCGACCCGACCACCCGCATCTTCCGGCCCAGACAGGTCTACACCGGCTCGCCGAGACGGGCATACGTCCCCATCGAGGAGCGATGATCGTCGACGGCCTCAGGTCACGCCTGGGCGATGGCCTCCACGTAGGGCTCCTCGGCCACGGCTCCCGAGACGGCGTCGACCACCACCAGGGCCCGCTGGTCGGGGGGCTCCTCGGCTGAATAGAGCACGACGCTCCACCGTGGTCGGGAGCGAAGTCCCCGGAAGGTGACCGCGGCCGAGGCGTGGCCGACCGGGAAGCCGATGGCGGCGCCGGCGATGGAGAGGGCGGCGTCCTCGTCCACGGTCAGGGGCCATGCCGAGGCGAAGTTCCAGGCGGCCAGCGCCACAAGACCGATGGCGGGCAGCCACCCGCCGTCGATGAGCAGCATCGTGATCACGGCAGAGCCGATGAAGACCCAGCCGGCGATGCGACGCCGCGAGGGCGAGGGAAAACGGTAGGGCCCGACCATATTGGAGTCGAGCTCTTCCTCGATGGCGAGGGAATCGGCCAGTTCCTTCTCGATGTGGATCCCGGACCGATCGACCCGGCGATCCCTGCCCTCGCTCATTCTCCCGGCCCCCGCGCCATGTCCACCAACCGGTTGGTCGCCTCGATGAGCGACACCCCACGGGTGTCCCTGTCGTCCCCATAGAGCCGCAGACCGACCGTCGACCCGGCCACGTCGTCGTCCCCGACCACGATCACTGCAGGGTGCTTCTGGGTCAAGGCCTTGCGGATCTTGTCCCCGACCGTGTCGTCGGACAGGTCGACCTCCACCCTGAGCCGACCGTCCCGAAGCCGCTCGGCCACCACCCCGGCGTATTCCCGGTGCCGGTCGGCCACCGGGATGACCGATACCTGAACCGGAGCCAGCCACATCGGCAGCGCCCCGGCGTGATGCTCGATGAGAACCCCCATGAACCTCTCCATCGACCCAGCCTTGGCACAGTGGATCATGTAGGGGCGCTCGACGACGTTGCCGGCGGCGGCGTATTCGAGACCGAACCGGTCGGGGAGCAAGAAGTCGAGCTGGATGGTGGACAATTGCCATCGTCTCCCGATCGCGTCCTTGACGTGCATATCGATCTTGGGCCCGTAGAAGGCACCCTCGCCCTCGGCGATCCGGTAACTGATCCCCGAGGCATCCAGAGCCTCGGCCAGGGCCTTCTCGGCGAAGTCCCAGCGATGCTGCTCGCCAACCGGGGCCTTCTCCGGCTGGGTGCTCAGATCGGCCTCGAACTCGGTGAACCCGGCGTCCCGGAGCCAGGTGAGGACGAAGTCGAGGTGCAGGGCGAGCTCGGCGCCCAGTTGTTCCTCGGTGCAGAAAGTGTGGGAGTCGTCCTGGGTGAAGCCGCGGGCACGGAGCAACCCGTGGACAACACCCGACTTCTCGTAGCGGTATACCGCGCCCAGCTCGGAGAGCCTGACGGGCAGGTCGCGGTAGGACCTTGCCCGGCTCTTGTAGACCAGGACATGGAACGGGCAGTTCATCGGCTTGACCCGGTACTCCTGATCATTGTCCAGGTCCATCCCGGGGAACATGTTCTCGGCGTAGTAGTCGAGATGACCCGAGGTCCACCACAAGTCCGACTTGGCCAGATGAGGGGTGAACACGAACTCGAAGCCGAACCGCTCGTGGAGGTGGCGGCTGTGGTCCTCGACCAGTTTCCGCAACATGCCTCCCTTGGGGTGCCACACGGCCAGGCCCGACCCCAGCTCGGCAGGAAAGCTGAACAGGTCCAACTCGGCGCCGAGCCGACGGTGGTCCCGCCTCTCCGCTTCCTGGAGACGGTTCAGATAGGCGTCGAGGTCCTTCGAAGAAGGCCATGCCGTGCCGTAGATTCGCTGTAGCTGATCACGCTTCTCGTCGCCCCTCCAGTAGGCGCCCGAGCTGCGCAACAGCTTCACGGCCGGGATACGCCCGGTCGAGGGGAGATGCGGCCCCCGACACAGGTCGACGAAGCCCAGATTCTTGTAGACGGTGACCTCCTCGCCCTGGGTCACCTCCGACGGCTCCACCGCTCCGATGATCTCGACTTTGAACGGGTGAGAGGCAAAGACCTCCAGCGCCTCATCCCTGGAGAGAGCGACCCGCTCGAAAGGCTGGTCCTCGTCGATGATCGCCTTCATCCGGCTCTCGATGCGCTCCAGGTCCTCCGGTGTGAACGGCTCGGCGACCTTGAAGTCGTAATAGAAGCCGTCCTCGATCGGCGGCCCGATGGCAAAAGTGGACCCTTCGAACAGATCGAGCACCGCCTGGGCCAGGACATGGGCCGAGGAGTGACGGAGGATGTCCAGACCCTCGTCGCTTTCGAGCGTGATCACGGCGAACTCGCCCGACTGGTCCAGGGCCCGATCCAGATCGCGCAGCTCGCCGTTGAGCTTCACCGCCACCGCGGCTGCAGCGAGGCGGGGGCCGATCGAGGCCGCGACCTGGCCCCCGGTCGCACCGTCCGGATGCTCGGCGGTCGTTCCGTCTGGGTAACGAAGCTCTAGTGACACGGGGTTATCTCGCTAGCCTGGTGCGGGCAAGAAGGCTACTGCTCTAAGGACTCAACCAATCCGGCCAGCCGGTACGAGGGGGAACCATCACGATGGACGCCAGAGAGCTCGTCACGAAGTTGCACCCGAACGCGTTGGTCAGGGAGCTGTCCTCCGGGGCCAACAAGGTGTTCAGGGTCATCGAAGGCGATCAGAGCTCGATCGTGAAGGTGTATCCGGTGTCTTCGAGGGAGCGGCGGGAGCGACATGCACTCGAGGCCCTGGCCGCAGTGCCCGCCGTGCCCCGCATCATCAACCACGGGACCCAGGGTGAGATGGCCTGGCTCAAGATGAACGACGCCGGTCACTGGAACCTGGACAATCTCCCAAAGAACCTCGATGCAGTCGAGGCGGCGGGAGCGGCACTGCACGAGATCCACGCTTCGAAGGCGAACATCACCAATCTCGCCGCCGGGATCGACTCGGACTATGTCCTCAGTCACTACCGATCGACGATCGAGCGGCTCGGCCGATACCGGCGCCGATTCGGCATGGAGCAGGTCGTCCTGGAGAAGGCGCTCCAGCTCGAGCCCCCCCTGGCCACTGCCCCGGCCCCCTCGCACACCAAGCCCACCCTCTCCAAGTTCATCGTCAACGAAGACGGCGCCATCACCATCGTGGACTGGGAGTGGGCCACGCTCGCCCCGCCCGAGTGGGACCTGACTCTGGCGGTGTGGCGTCTCGCCGCCCGGATCGGCGAGGACGCTGCCGCCGCCTTCCGCAGCGGTTACGGCGCCGAGCTCCCCGAGAGCCGCTACAGACCGTGGGTCGCCTACCACTCGGCGATGATGATGCTCGAAGCCGCCGAAGTGAGAGAGGGTCGGCTCGGCGATCTCAGCTATCTCGTCGACGACCTCACCGAAGCCGTCATCGGGACGTGATATTGAGGGGGGACGACCCCCCTCAAACCCCCCGCCCACATCGAGGTCCGCCCAACCGATCTGAACCGGGTTGGAGAGGTGGCCGCGACCAATGCCATCACCTTTAGGGGGGACGACCCCCCTCAAACCCCCCGCCCACATCGAGGTTCGCCCAACCGATCTGAACCGGGTTCGCTGGCTAGACCCGCGTGCCCGGGACTGGATCGGGATTGACACTTCGGAAATCCGCGGGATCGGGGGCGTTCAGACTTAGCCTCATCAGGGTTGATCAAGGAGGACGGGCTGTGTTGGAAGCTCTGGTCGCAGCAACCGCCACGACGGGTCTGTTCGCCCTCGCCAAGGGGATAAGGGGAAACCATCAGTATCGGGTCGATCCCCGGCTGGTGGTGTCCCGGGACGAGCGAGGTGACGACTTGCCCTGTCCCTGGTGCTACGGGCCGACCTACGAGGACGACACACGCTGCTCGGGCTGCGGTCAGTCTTTCGGCTGACCGGTCGAGGGGCCGCCGGACCTCTCGACACGCACCGGAACCCATTTATGGTGTGAGGGTGAGCAGGGTAGGACTGGTGTTGGGTGGTGGGGGCATCACGGGAGCGGCCTACGAGATGGCCGCCCTGATGACCATCCGGCTTGCCACCGGCTGGGACCCGAACCAGGCAGAGGTGGTGGTCGGCACCTCGGGCGGAGCCTTCGTGACCGCTTTGGTCCGAAACGACGCCCTGACACTCGATTCCCTGGTGCTCCCCACCGACGACCGGGAGGCGGTGGCGGAGAGGATCCGCAATCATGTCTTCACCAGGAACGCCGGGGTGCATGTTCGCAACTGGCTCCGGCACGGTCTCATCCCCGGAATCCGTGATCCCGGTCTCACCCTGTTCCTGGGGTCACCGGCGCCCTACCACGCCTCCGGGCTCACCGATTGGGTCAAGAGCCACATCGGCGAGGAGAGAGGTGAGACCTGGCCGGCGAAGCCGACGGCCATCGTCGCCTTCGACCTCGTTCACAGACGACGCGTCGTCTTCGGGTCCGAGTCGGCCCCCGAGGCGGGCATAGCCCACGCGGTGGCCGCATCGTCGGCCATCCCGCTCCTGTTCCGGCCCTATCCGATCGGGGACAGGCTCTATGTCGACGGGGGGGTCGCATCAGGCACGCATGCCGACGTCGTCCTCGGCGCGGGCAAGCCGCTCGACCTGGTTCTCATCCTCGCCCCGATGGCCGCCGACGTCTCACGCAAGAGAGCGCGTTTTCACGAGAAGATGTTCGACCGGGTCGGCCAGCGCTCAGTTTCCGAGGAGATCGCTCTGATCCGGGAGGCGTGGCCCGACTGTGACGTGGTGACGGTGAGCCCGTCGCCATCCGTCCAGAACGCGATGCGCCCAAATCCGATGGACGCGAGCCGGGCGGTGGCCACTTTCATGCGGACCCTGATCTCGATGAAGCGCACATTGGCCCGGCCCGAAGTCTGGGACAGGCTCGACGATCACCTGCTCTCCGGATCCTCTTCGAGACCGATCGCCCTCTGACCTGCCGGGTATGGCCTCGACAACGGCCGGTACTACTTTGTCGGCAAGACAGAGAGGAGCATCGTTGGCAGTAAGACCAACGCATTTCGAGTTCTATTCGGCTGATCCCGAGGCAACCGTGGAGTTTCTGACCACCGTTTTCGGGTGGCGGGCACAGCGATGGGAAGACCAGGAGTACTGGTTGCTGGAGACCGGTGACGACGGACCCGGGATCAATGGCGCCGTGGCCCGGGCCGGTGATGAAGGTCCGCGAACATTGAACACATGTGACGTCGAGGACCTGGACGCGGCGATCGAGGCGGTGCAGATCGGCGGAGGCCGTCTGCTCACCGATATCATGGAGTTGCCCGGGGTCGGCCGCTGGGTGCAGGTCGAGGGGCCCGGTGGCGAGGAGTTCGGGCTGATGGAGCCGGCGCCGCATTGACCTCCCGGGCCTACAGCGCCGGAGTGTTCGCCCCCGAGACGAGGGCGACGACATGCTCGCCGGGTGCCGGCGTGTAGCCACCCCCGGTCAGGGCGGCGATCGGAGCACAGGCGGCCGGCTCCGCCAGGACCCGGCATGTCTCCCAGAGCCATCGCTGCGAGTCGAGGATCGAAAGGTCCGACACCATGAGCGACTGTCGGATCCACTGGTTGGCCGCCCAGGGAATGGCTCCGAGACAGGAAGCCCCCAGGGCCGAGGCGGCGACCCCGCCGACATCGACCTCGACCGGTCGGCCCGCCGCACGGGCCGAGTGCAAGGTTGGGCATAGCTCCGGCTCTACCGCCACCACCCGGGCGGCATCCCGCACCCAGCTGGCGATGCCACCGATCAGCCCGCCCCCGCCCACTGCCACCAGGATGGCGCCGACATCGGGCACCTGCTCCGTGATCTCGCGACCGCAAGTCCCCTGGCCGGCGACGACCTCGGGCTGATCGAAGGCGTGCACCTCCACCGCCCCCGAGCCGGCAGCCCAGCGTCGAGACTCCTCCAGGGCATCGCGGTAGTAACCCGGCACCACCCGCACCTCCGCCCCATGGGCGGCGATCCTGCCGATCTTCTCCTCGGGTGACGTGGACGGGACGAAGACAGTCGACCGCAGTCCCAGTCGCGCCGCGGCGTAGGCGACGGCGAGACCGAAGTTGCCTCCGGAAGCTGCAGCGACCCCCTCCTCCGGCACCGCCATTGCGGTCAATGCGGAGAAGGCACCGCGGACCTTGAACGACCCGGTGGGTTGCGCCGAGTCGAGCTTCAGACTCAGCCGATAGCCGGAGTCGAATGGGTCGCCGAGGTCCAGTATCGGGGTCCGGCGCACGTGGGGCCCGATTCTCTCCGCTGCGCTCTCGATGTCGCCCGGGGTGATCTCGGTGGTCATGGGGCGAGGTTATGCCACCGGCAGGGACGGACAGTCGACCGCCCCGCCGGCGTGACAACCGCCGTCGCGCTGAGCAAGATCCTCGTCGTGAGCCTTCCCCCGTTCCCGCTTGGCCCCTACCCCGAAGCCTCCGGGTACGAGGAAGCGGTCGGACTCGACCAGGGTGACCCACTGACCGAGTTCAGGGAGCGATTCCTTTTCGCCGACCCCGACCTGATCTACCTGGACGGGAACTCGCTGGGTCGTCTCCCGATAGACGCGGGTAGGAGCATCGACCTCGTCGTCGGCCAGGAATGGGGTGAACGTCTCATCCGCTCGTGGAATGAGCGATGGTGGGACCTCCAGGTCGTCCTCGGCGATCGAATCGCCCCACTGGTCGGCGCCGCACCAGGTCAGCTGATCGTCTCGGATTCCACGTCGGTCAATCTCTACAAGCTGGCGACCGCCGCGGCGCAACGTCGTCCCGGGCGGTCGAGGGTGGTCACCGACGACCTCAACTTCCCCAGCGACGTATACGTGCTTGGCGGCGTCGCCGAGGCCACCGGCGCCGAGCTGGTGGTCGTCCCATCCGACGGGATCTCCGGTCCCGTCGTCGAGCTGGAATCGGTCATAGACGAGAACACCGCCCTGGTCTCACTGTCACACACCGTGTTCAGATCCGGCTACACCTACGACCTGGCCTCGGTGACCGCGATGGCCCACCGGGCCGGAGCCATGGTGCTCTGGGACCTGAGCCACTCGGTCGGCGTCGTCCCCATCGAACTGGACGAGGTCGGCGCCGACCTGGCGGTTGGGTGCACCTACAAGTACCTCAACGGGGGGCCCGGGTCGCCGGCCTTCCTCTATGTGCGCTCCGACCTCCAGGAGAGCCTGGTCAACCCGATCAACGCCTGGTGGGGTCATGCCGAGCCGTTCACATTCGACCTCGAGTTCCGCCCTGCGGCGGGGATTCGCAAGTTCCACACCGGGACGATGCCGATTCTCTCCTTGGCCGCCATCGAGGCCGGGCTCGCCGACGTGATCGAGGCGGGGATCCCGCGTCTCCGGGCCAAGTCGATCACCCTCAGCGGCTTTCTGGTCTCCCAATGGGAGGAGCATCTCGCCCCAATCGGTTTTGGCCTGGCCTCTCCCCGTGACCCCGAGCGCAGGGGCTCGCACGTCTCGCTTTCCCATCCCGAGGCCTGGCCCATAGCCCGAGCCATGATCGAGACGGGGAAGGTCCTCCCCGACTTCCGCGCACCGGACAATCTGAGACTGGGGCTCGCCCCCCTCTACACCAGCCACACCGATGTCCACACCGCGGTGCATCGGATCAAGACCATCGTGGAGAATGGTGTTCACCAACACTTCAGAGGCCCGAAACCCACCGTTACCTGAGCGTCGACCCGGCCGCAGAGGGGAGGGGGTCAGAGGGCAATCCCGCTGACTATCCGGTTCGCAGATCGGTCGCGTAGACCTCGATGCGAGCAGGGGTCCCTCCCTCAGTGTGACGGCGAACCCGTATCAGAGAAGTCGAGTGGACCTGGCCCCGGACGGGGGGTCCGAGGGGGGTCGTCGCCCTCCTCAATGTCACGGCGGGGGGTCTTGAGGGGGGTCTCCCCCCTCAATGTCACGGGACGGGGGGGTCCGAGG
>DATHUL010000013.1:0-9596 GCA_035462285.1 Acidimicrobiia bacterium | reverse complement strand
GGAGAGCCAGGCGACAAGCTCCTGGTTCAGGACGTGATAGCCGACGCCATGCTGCAACAGGTGCTGACCAGACCGGCCAGCTATGACGTCTTGGCCACCTTGAACCTGAACGGTGACTACATCTCCGACGCCCTCGCCGCCCAGGTGGGCGGGATCGGCATCGCTCCCGGGGGCAACATCAACTACGACACCGGGGTGGCCGTCTTCGAGGCGACCCACGGCACCGCCCCCAAGTACGCCGGTCAGGACAAGGTGAACCCGGGATCGGTGATCCTTTCCGGGGAGATGATGTTCCGATATCTGGGCTGGAACGAGGCGGCCGACAAGATCATCCGGGGGCTGGAGGGGGCGATCGCGGCCCGGACGGTCACCTACGACTTCGCCCGGCTCACCGACGACGCCACCGAGGTGAAGACCTCCGAGTTCGGCGACGCCATCATCGCGCATATGTGAATCGGCCTGTGCCCGATGCACGTGCTCGGTACCTGGTACCGGGGCTATGGGCTGGTTGGGCAGATCTGGTGGTCCCGGTCGGTTCCTACACTGAGGGAGTCCGCAGCGGGAGCCCATGACCACCGTTCAGATCACTCGTGCCTCCGATGTCCTCCCCGAGGAGGAAGTGGCCGCCCTGGCGCCCATCCTCGACGACATCGAGCGTCTCAAGGTCGAGCACAACGCCATCGTCGCCGCCCACAACTACATGACGCCCGACATCTTCTACCTGGCGGCGGACATCAGGGGTGACTCCCTGGCGCTGGCCCAGCTAGCCCTCGACACCGAGGCCGATGTCATCGTGTTGGCCGGGGTCCATTTCATGGCCGAGACCGCCAAGATCATCAACCCGGGCAAGACCGTGCTCATCCCCGACCTCGGTGCGGGATGCTCCCTGGCCGACGGAATCACCGGCGCCGACGTTCGACGACTGAGGGAACTGCACCCGGGGGTCCCGGTCGTCACGTACGTGAACACCTCGGCCGAGGTCAAGGCCGAGTCGGACATCACTTGCACTTCGAGCAATGCCGTGGCGGTGGTGGAGTCGTTGGGAGTGGATCGGGTGATCTTCACTCCCGACCAGTACCTGGGCCGATGGGTGGCCACGCAGACCGATGTCGACGTCATCCTCTGGGAGGGCTCCTGCATCGTCCACGAGCGGTTCACCGGGGCCGAGATCTCCGACTACCGGAGTCAGCATGGCGACATCGCGGTGATCGCCCATCCCGAGTGCCCGCCCGACGTGCTGGCCGAGGCGGATTACGTCGGATCGACACACGGGATGATCGACTGGGTCACCACCCGTCAGCCCGATCGGGTGATGATGATCACCGAGTGCTCCATGGCCGACAACGTGGCCAGACAGACCCCCGACACCGTCTATGTCCGGCCCTGCAATCTCTGCCCGTACATGAAGCGGATAACCCTCGACAACATCAGGGCCTCGCTCGCCACCCTCACCCACCGGGTCGAGATCCCTCCCGACATCGCCGGTCGGGCCCGGGTGGCGGTGATGAGGATGCTCGAGGTGGGCCGTCAGGACTAGGGGCAGCTCCCGGTGACCGAGATCACCCGCTTGGACGCCCCGCTGGTGGTCGGCGCCGGGGTGGCAGGACTCACCGTCGCCCTCGGGCTGCCCCGCGCCTATGTGGTGACGGCTGCCGAGATGGGCTCGACCTGGTGGGCCCAGGGAGGGATCGCGGTTGCGCTCTCCCCCGAGGACTCCCCCCGCCAGCACGCCGACGACACGCTGAGCGTCTCGGCCGGCCTCGGTGTCGAGCGGATCGTGGACCTGCTCACCGGGGGCGGGCCCGAGGCGGTGGAGAGCCTGATCGCTCTCGGCGCCGAATTCGATCGAGACGACGACGGCGAGCTGCTGTTGGCGCGCGAAGGTGGTCATCGGACCCGACGCGTTCTCCATGCCGATGGGGATGCCACCGGTGCCGAGGTGATGCGGGCCCTGACCGCAGCGGTCGAGGCCGACGAGAAGGTGACCATGATCCAGCGACGGGTGGTCGACCTGGTGATGGCGGGCGACCGGGTGGCCGGGGTCGTGGCCAACGAGGGCAAGCACCGGGAGGTGCTTCTCGCCCCGGCCGTTGTGCTGGCCACCGGAGGCGCGGGGAGGCTCTACTCCCACACCACCAACCCGACCGGGGTGACTGGCGACGGCATCGCCATGGCGGGACGGGCCGGGGCGCGGCTGGCCGATCTGGAGTTCGTGCAGTTCCACCCGACCGCTCTCGATGTCGGCAAGGACCCGATGCCTCTGCTCACCGAGGCCCTGAGGGGGGAGGGGGCGCTGTTGGTCGATGCCCACGGCCGGCGCTTTCTGCCCCAGTATCACCCCATGGCCGAGCTGGCGCCGCGTGACATCGTGGCCCGGGCCATCTTCTGGCAGTACGACCGGGGGCTGGGCGGCGCCTACCTCGACGCCTCCTCGATCGTCGATTTCGCCGATCGGTTCCCCACGGTCAACGCCCACGCCATCTCGGTGGGGCTCGACCCGACCCAGCATCTGCTCCCGGTCTCACCGGCGGCCCACTACTACATGGGGGGCATAGACGCCGATGCCAACGGGCGGACCACCGTGCCAGCGCTGTGGGCGGTGGGCGAGTGCAGCTCGACCGGGGCCCACGGCGCCAACCGTCTCGCCTCGAACTCCCTGCTCGAGGGTCTGGTGTTCGGGGCCAGAGTGGCGGCCGATGTCGCCGACACCCGGGACGACCCGGTGGGTGAACTGCGCGCCCCGAAGGAGGCGTTCGACCTTCCGCTGGTGGCCGGGCCTGCCCTCGAGGACCTCCGCCAGATCATGTGGGACCGGGCCGGTCTGGTTCGAACCGGATCCGGTCTGTGGGAGGCCAGGAACAACCTGCTCGAGCTCGACTCGGTGCTGAGACGGACCATCGCCGGCCGGGTCGCCGTCGAGGTGGCGCTTATGGTGGTTCTGGCCGCCCTTCGCCGCTCCGAGTCGAGGGGCGGCCACTATCGGGCCGATTACCCCGAGCCCGACCCGATGCAGGAGCATCGCACCCTGATCGACCCGACAAGGGCCGAGCTGGCGCCGGTGACCTAGATGCAACGATCCGACTACGCCGAGATCGTGGGCCGGGCCCTGTCCGAGGATCTCGGAGAGCTGGGCGACATCACCTCGGATGCCTGCATCCCGGAGACCGCCGAGAGCGATGCCTTCTTCGTCGGCCGCGCCGAGGGAGTGATCGCCGGGTTGGAGGTGGCCGCCTATGTGTTCGAGACGTTGGACCCCTCGCTGAGCTTCGTCCCCGTGATCGCCGACGGCGATCAGGTGGGACCCGGAGATCGGGCAGCCCGGATCTCGGGACGCACCCGGTCGATCCTGAGCGGGGAGCGGACGGCGTTGAACCTGTTGGGGAGGATGTCCGGTGTGGCGACGGCAACCGCGATGCTGGTAGCGGCGGTGTCGGGCACCGGGGTGCGCATCTCGGACACTCGCAAGACCATGCCCGGGCTGCGGGCGATCGACAAGTACGCGGTGCGGGCCGGTGGCGGGATGAACCATCGCTTCGGTCTGTACGACGCGGTGTTGATCAAGGACAACCATCTCGCCGCCATCGGGGACTTGACCGCCGCGGTTGCCGCGGCTCGGGCCGTGGTCGGTCCCGGTGTGATGGTCGAGGTCGAGGTGGACAATCTCGATCAGCTGGCCCGGGTCCTGGAATCCGACGCCGACCGGGTGCTGCTCGACAACATGGGCCCGGAGCTCCTGGGGAGGGCGGTCGAGATGGTGGGGGGCAGGATGACCACCGAGGCCTCGGGAGGAGTCACCCGCGACAACGTTCGTCTTCTCGCCGAGACCGGCGTCGATATCATCTCGGTTGGGTGGCTCACCCACTCCGCCCCGCAGCTCGACATCGCCCTGGATTTCGCCTGATCACTGATGGGGGTAGTTTCAGCATCATGAGTGACCAACCAGTACGTGTCGCCGTGACCGGTGCGGCCGGGCAGATCGGCTACAGCCTCGTGTTCCGGATCGCATCGGGCGACATGCTCGGACCTGAGCAGCCGGTGATCCTCCAGATGCTGGAGATCCCGGAGGCGATGAGCGCCATGCGCGGGGTGGCCATGGAGCTCGAAGACGGAGCCTTCCCGCTCCTGGCCGGGGCGTCGCACACCGACGACCCGGAGGCCGGTTTCTTCGAGGCCGATATCGCATTGCTGGTCGGCGCCATGCCCCGAAAGGCGGGGATGGAACGCTCCGATCTGCTCTCGGCAAATGGGGCGATCTTCACCACCCAGGGCAAAGCGATCGCCGCCTCGGCCAACCCCGAGGTGAAGGTCCTGGTGGTGGGCAACCCGGCCAACACCAATGCCCTGATCGCGATGAACAACGCCAAGGGGATAGACCCGGCCAACTTCACCGCGATGACCCGGCTCGACCACAACCGCGCCGTCGCCCAGCTGGCCAAGCGGGTTGGGCGGCCGGTGACCTCGATCAAGAGGATGAGCATCTGGGGCAACCACTCCACCACCCAGTATCCCGATCTGTTCCATTGCGAGGTGGACGGACAGCCTGCGGTGCAGGTGGTGGACGACCAGGAGTGGATCGATGGCGAGTTCATCCCCACCGTGGCGAAGAGGGGAGCGGCGATAATCGAGGCACGGGGTGCATCGTCGGCGGCCTCGGCGGCGAACGCCGCCATCTCGCACATCCGCGACTGGTGGCATGGTACCCCGGATGGTGATTGGGTTTCGATGGGAGTGCGCTCCGACGGGTCCTACGGTGTGCCCGAAGGGCTGATGTCGTCGTTCCCCTGCCTCTGCCGCAACGGCCGATGGGAGATCGTCCAGGGTCTCGAGGTCGACGATTACTCCAGGGCCAAGATCGACGCCTCGGTGGCCGAGCTCATCGACGAGCGTGATGCGGTGAAGGAGCTCGGTCTGATCTGACGCGCTACGGCATGAAGACGGTGCCGACCATGGCGGCGACGATCACGATCAACCCGCCGACCAGGGCGAGGTCGCCCTTGGTGACCAGCTCCGATGTGTCGTAGACGGGGTGCGGTCGTCAGCGTCTCCCCTCGTTGCGGGCCGAGCAGCTCGGTCAGGCCACTGTAGAGATCGTGGCGGGCAGTACCCGGAGGCGGGCACATCCCGAACTGCCACTCCGATCAGAGGAGGTCAAGAGGGCTGCAGCCTCCACGCACCCTTGCCGTGGTCTGCCCTCAGCCGCTGACCACGGCGGGCTCGAGACGGAAGACGGCGTCTTCTTCCCACTCCACCGAGCCGGTCCACCAGAGAAACCCGGTCTTCCATTCGTGGTCGACGACGACCTTGACCCCCAGCCAATCCCGGTTGACGCCGCTGTTGGATCGCGCCGACGAGGGCCATCCGCCGGCCACCATGAACCACCTTCCCCCGTCGCACTCCAGGGCAGGCTCGTCCTGATCGGCGGGCCGATACTCCTGACGTGACCCCCCGACGGTGCCGTCGGTGTCCGACCGGTAGATCCAGAGCGCCTTCACCGGGTTTCCGGCCACGGCGTTGAGTGCCGCCGAGGCGGCCTCGATGATCCGGCAGTCGGCGTCGGGCAGTTGCCCCGCCGCGCTGCCCACCCGTCCCGCTTCACGAACCGCCGAGGTCATTGCGATCCGATCGGCGAACCCGGTGCCCCACTCGTAGGCGCCGATGGCGAGCATGAGCATGATCATGATGGCCATGGCCAGCTCGATGGCGGCGGTTCCCCGTTCCTTCATGGGCCGGGTTCCGGTTCCGGCTCCGGGTCGGGGATCAGTCTGACCGGGTTGCCGATGACCCGGGCCCGCCAGGTGGTCCGCTCGTTGGGATCGGACAGGGCTAGCTCCATGTGCCAGAAGCACTCGAGATCCGCACCCAACGCCTCGTTGCACATGGCCTCGGGGTCGTCGGGGAGGTCGATCAGCGCCTTGATCCACTGGTTGTTGAAGATCTGGATGTTCGGTGGGTTGGAGGTGACCCAGGAGCACCCGTTCCCGCCGCCGAGGCGCGAGGTCTGGTCGTGGTTCCAGATCTCATAGGTGCAATCGGGCGGGATGTTGCCGAACGGGTCGCGAACATGCATCTCGGAGTATCCCTGGGCGTCGCCGGCATCGAAGAACTCCAGCTCCAGCATCTTGCCGGCGTGAGCCTCCTCGATCTCGGCCAGATAGAGCTGCGACGGGCTGCCCGGGACGAGGCGGTTGGAGAAGATGGACATGTCGTTGATCCCGTACACCCGGGGTTGTGGGTCGGTGGTGGTGCTGGCTCCGATGGCGAACTGGTTGGTCCCCGAGCCCACTCCCGATGACCAGACGTGGAGCATGAAGATGCCCGGGGTGGGGCTGCCCACCGAGCACAGAGTCGTCCACTGGTTGGTTTCGGGTGAGACAACTGCCGGGTCGATGTCGGGATCGAGGTCCATGGCGCATCCCCCGATCGGCGGGTTGTTGGTCGGGTCGGAGGGCGAGGTGTCCACGTCGTGGAGCTGGAAGTGGGTGGTGACCCCCGGGTTGGGCCCGCCCGGCCAAGAAAGGCGGGAGTCTGCGGTCTCCACGTTGGGATAGTTGGGCCGCTCGTCGAAGCGGGCATCGTAGATGGAGACGGTCAGGTTCTCCGAGCCCTCCGGGACCTCGATGCCGTAGTAGTAGCCGTTGTAGCCGCCGGGACCTCGGTTGTAGTCGGGGTTGGCGGCGGCACAGCTGGAGGCGGAGGCATTTGGGTTGCATTGGGTGGAGAAGGGGTCGCCGTCCTCCTTGCGGGTGAACGGTGCCGAGACCGCCGCCCAGAAGTCGGTCGGATCGGAGTCGCATATGGCGCCGCTGCCGTCCTGTCCAAAACACGGGTTGGGACTGCCCAGGGGGATCGGCTTGAGGTACTCCGAGGTTGCCTCCCTGGTGATGTCGAAGTGGTCGAAGCCGAGCACCTTGAGGAAGAAGGTGTCGATCCTGGTGTGCAACTCGGCGTGGAGCCGGTCCTCGCTGAGCGGGGTGACGATCAGGGTGTCGGCGCCGTCGGGGTCGTAGCCGTTGGCCCGGGCCGCGTCCTTGGCATCGCTCTCGGCGAGGAGGGGGAAACCGGGCAGGTTGACCACTCCGGCCAGGGCGGCCGAGTCGACCGCCTTCTGGGCGCGGGAGGTGTTGAGGTAGAGCCAGCCCAGGTCGGTGCCGAACCCGGCCATCCCGATGAGGAGGACCAGGGTGAGACCGAGCCAGACCAGTGCCAGGCCCTCGTCTCTGCCTCGGCGTCTCATTCGAATGCCTCGGGCTCGAGTCGTTGCAGGGCGGTGCGGCTGATGTCCATTCCGCCTCGCCACGGGGGAAACCCGGTCACCCAGTCGTATCTGGTCGCGATGGTCACCCCGAGGATGTCGAGCCTGGTGGTGGGCCCCACCGTGACCTTGCGATCGATGCTGGGCCAGTTCTCGGTCACGGACCAGTTGACCGTGTCGCAGACCAGTGGGTCGCCGCCCGTGTTCAGCGTCCAGGTGTTGACCAGATTGGGGTCCGGCTCACCGTCGTCTTCGTCTGCCTTGAAGATCTCGATCGTCACCCCGGCCAGGTCGGCGGGCCCGAACGCCTCGGCAATCCCTGTGATGATGTGACAGTCGGCCTCGATGTCGTTGCCGGCCAGTGCCCCGATCCGGGCCGCCTCCCGGGCGGTGAAAGAGAGCGTCAGGAACTCGCGAAAGGCCAGACCCAGCTCGAGCAGGCTCACCGTGAGCAGGAGGATTATGGGCAGCATCAATGCGGCCTCGACCAGCGTTGCCCCGCGTTGCCGTTCCCAGTTGCCCATCGTTTCCCCTACATGGCGCGGAGATGACCGGCGCCCCACCGGGCAACATTATCCACCACTCCCATCTAGACGCCAGGGGAGAAGCGGCAGATCAACCGGATTGACTAGTGAGCCGCGGCCCGGGCGCCGCACCAAGGTCAGTATTCGATGTCCAGCTCGGAGACGGCGGAGCTCCACTGCTGGATCGCATTCTGATGCATCATCAGCTTGGCCAGGTTCCCGGAGACCTTGAGCTTTCCGGTCATGAAGGCGGTTTGCGTGTTCAGCTCACCGGTGGAGATCGCCTTGGCGGTCTCGTACGACTGCTTCACCGTCACATCGGCGCCCTCCAGCCTGCCGATGGCCATCGTGGCGTTGCCGCCCCCCGCCTGCAGGTAGTAGTCCACTTCGCCGTCGGGGGCCTCGGTGGTGCTGAACTGGATGCTCAGGTCGGCGTCACCGATGGCGTTCTTGAACCCCTGGTGGCCGTTGAGCGCGGTGGTTACCTGTGAGGCCCACTCTTCGCTTAGAAACTTGGACACTTTGTCGCTCCTTGAATGACGATGGCTGGGAATGGTACCGATTTGGACAACTTTGAGTAAACGATCAAAAGGACTCGACCTCCGACTAGATCAACTTGGCGATGGAGGTCTCGACTCCGCGGGAGAGCCTGGTCAGGGGCTCGCGGGGATGCCCCGGGTCTAGACCTGCGGCCTTGGCCGCCGCCTTGACCCCGGGCACTCCGTGTGCCTCGACGTCGGCGCTCACCGCACTCAGCCGCTTTTGCAGCTTCCTCGCCTTGACCGGGTCCGTCTTGGCCGCCTCGAGAGTGCGCAGGACCAAGTCGGGCACATAGTTGCCCGAACCCGTGATGGCGCCATTACAACCGACCGCCATGGCCGCGGTCAGCGCACGCGACGACCCCGAGTAGAGGACGAACTCGGACGGTGTCGCGTCGATGATCGACTGGAGTCGGACCACGTCGCCACTCGAGTCCTTCATGCCCACGATGTTGTCGTGACGTGACAGCCTCCACACCAGCTCCAGGGGGAGGCTGTAGGCGGTGACGGAGGGGACCGAGTAGAGAAAGACCGGGACGGTCGAGGCGTCGGCGATGGCCCGGTAGAAACGAAGCACCGCCTCGTCCCGGCCCCGGGTCAGTGTGGTCGGGGTCATGACCAGGACGCTGTCGGCCCCACCCTCGATCGCTTCCTCGACCTGGGCGAGGGCGACACGGGTCGACTCGCCGGTGATGCCGACCATGAAGTGTGCCTTTCGCCGTCGCCCCGCCTTGACCAGACGCTGCCGTTCGCCCGGTTCGAGATAGGGGCCTTCACCGTTGGAGCCGCCGATCACGAACCCCTCGATGCCGGCGCCGGCCAGGATCCTGAGATTGGCGGTGTGCGCCCTGGTGTCGATCTCCCCGCTCCGGGTGAAAGGGGTTATCAGCGCGGGCATGTAGTCGGGTGGAGACAGCATCCGCCAGAGGTTAGGAGGGTGTCTTCCGCCCGCCGTCGAAACCGGCAGGCCGCCGACTCAGCCGTAGCTGACCGGCTCCAGCCGCATCACCGAGCGATTGTCCCAGTCGACAGTCCCGTTCCACCACATGAAGTTGGTGATCCAGTTGTGCCTGAACTCGACCTGGACACCGAGCCAGTCTCGATCCGCTCCAGAGTTGTCGCGTGATGTCTCGGTCCAGCTCGACCCGGGAATGATGAACCACGACGCACAGCGCAGATTCAGCGGATTGTCGGTTGCGACATTGAATGGGCGATAGGCATTGAACGCCCCGTCGGTCCCTGTGGAAGGATCGTGTTCGAAGATGTCGACCCGCCGGATCT
>DATHUL010000012.1:0-6588 GCA_035462285.1 Acidimicrobiia bacterium | reverse complement strand
CTTCGGGCCGGGTCAGCTGCCGGTCGCCACCTTCGACGTTCCCTATTTGGGCCAGGTCCCGACGCCCCTCCTCCTCATTACCGGTTCGCTTGCGCTCAGTCTTCTTCTCGGGTTCGTGCTCACCGTCCATGCAAGATGGATAGGCCGGCGGGCAGGGCACGAGGTGGCGACCCGGGTGGGAGAGGCGGTCGCCCGGTCGATAACCACAGTCGGTTTTGGTGGTCTGGATACGGTCGAAGACACCCGCCGCCAACTTGCCTCCTTGGCCTCGTAGGCGAGCTCGGTCGGGTAGCCCGAGCGGTTAGTTGCGGTCACGCAGCGTGAAAGTCAACGTGCATTCCAAACTCTGGCCCTGGTGCTGCCGCTGGGGTGGGGCCGGGTGGTCGAACGCGACGACGTCCGCTTCGTCGAGCAGACCCTGTCAGCGAACCTGGCCGGTCGAGTCGGTGTCAGTGCTCGCGTATTGTGCGACGGTGTCATTCACACGAGGCTCGGGATTCGAGCCGATCGACGAGCCAATCCGGGCGGAGCTGTTCAGCGTCGAACGGCTGGAACAGCATGCCCGCAGTCTCGCCGATGCTCATGAACTTAGTAGACGCCGAGGGCGACTGCGACCCATCTCCCGTCGTCTTTCGGATAACGGTGAGGTGCTTCTCTCCGCATACCGCGAGCTGTCCAAGGCAATTCGGGAGGAAGCGCTGCTCACCCCCGCGGCCGAATGGCTGGTGGACAACTTCCATCTCGTGGAGAGCCAGTTACGCGAGATACGAGAGAACCTCCCTCCCACCTACTACCGCGAACTACCCAAGCTCGAAGGAGGTCACCTGGCCGGTTACCCCCGGGTGTACGGGATGGTCTGGGCCTACGTAGCGCACCTCGACAGCCGGTTCGATTCCGAAGCCCTGAGCAGGTTCGTGACGTCATACCAGGAGGTCGAGCCGCTCACCATTGGTGAGCTCTGGGCAATCCCCATCACCCTTCGCCTGATCCTGATCGAGAACCTGCGGCGCATGGCCCAGTCGATCGTACAGGCCAGGAGGCTTCGGGGAGAGGCCGACGAGATCGCCGACGGGCTACTCGGGATCGGCGAAGGTCGCCCCGGCGAAGCCGAAGCAGACCTCGAGCGTTACGGACCGGCCCAGCTTCCCCAACCCTTTGCAGTCCAGCTGCTTCAGCGTCTTCGCGACCACGACCCGGAGACCACCCCGGGTCTCACCTGGCTGCTTGACCATCTCGCCGCCGACGGCACCACAGCCGACGAGGTGGTCAACGAAACTCATCGCCGCCAGGCAGCCACCAACGTCACCGTCCGCAACATCGTGACCAGTCTGCGCCAGGTCAACTTCTTCGACTGGGCCGAGTTCGTCGAGGGGGTCAGCCTGGTCGACCACGCCCTGGCCGCGGAGACGTCGTACAGCGACATGAGCTTCGCCACCCGGGACCGCTACCGGCACGCCATCGAGGAGTTGTCGAAGGGATCCGGCACCTCCGAGCTCGACGTGGCCAAGAACACGCTCCGCCTGGCCCGGGCCCAGCTGGCCGATCGTCGTCAGCGCGATCCCGGCTACTTCCTGCTCGGGGAGGGCCGGAGCAGCCTCGAGGACCAAATCGGGTTCCGTCCTGGTGCCGGGTTGTTCCTATCCCGATTCGTCCGCAGGCACGCCACCGGCGTGTACTTGGGTTCGGTGGCCACAGTGACCGCTCTGACCCTGGCCCTGCCCCTCCTCACCATCGAGGCTTGGTGGCCCTGGCGATTGCTGCTGGCCGGCCTGGCCCTGATCCCGGCGTCCGACATCGCGGTGGTCCTGGTCAACCGAGCGATCGCGGCCCTGACCCGCCCCGAGGAGCTTCCTTCCCTGGCGTTGCCCCGCGGACCGACCGCAGAGCTGAGCACGCTGGTGGCGATCCCCGCCCTGTTGTCGCGACCGGAACAGGTTGAAGAGCTGGTGGAACGCCTCGAGATCCACTACCTGGCAAACCCAGAAGGGCAGCTCCATTTTGCCCTGGTCAGCGACTGGAGCGACGCCGAGGCGCCGGAGATGGCCGACGACGACGAGCTGCTGGCTGCGGCCCTAAACGGCGTGGCCCGGCTCAACAAGAGACATGGACCGGCACCGGGAGGGACGGATCGATTCCTCCTCCTCCATCGGCGGCGGGTTTTCAATCCCGGTCAGGACCGGCACATGGGCTGGGAGCGCAAGAGGGGAAAGTTGCATGAGCTCAACCGTCTCCTACGTGGGGCGACGGACACCACCTTCATTCGACCCGACCGCGCCCTCCCGGAGCGGATTCGATATGTGATCGCCCTCGACGCCGACTCACGACTTCCGCCCGGGGCGGCGACCCGGCTGGTGGCGACGATCGCCCATCCCCTCAACCGGGCCCGGGTCGATGATCCGCTGGGGCGGGTGGTGGAGGGCTACGGAGTCCTTCAGCCTCGGGTCACCGCCTTTCTCAGGGCGGGGGGCATGAGCTTCTTTCAGCGGGTCTTCTTCCCGCCGTCCGGGATCGACCCCTATGCGGCCGCTGTCAGCGACCTGTACCAGGACCTGTTCGGCGAGGGCTCCTACGCCGGCAAGGGGATCTACGAGATCGACGCCTTCGAGGCGGCCCTGGAGGGTCGAATCCCCGAGAACGCCCTGCTCAGCCACGATCTCTTCGAGGGCAGCTTCGCCCGGGCCGGCCTGGTGACCAATGTCGAGGTGTTCGAAGAGTTCCCCAGCCACTACGAGGTGGCCCTCACCCGCCAGCACCGCTGGGTTCGTGGCGACTGGCAACTCCTCCCCTGGATACTTGGCTGGCACGGAGCACTTCCCCCGGTGGCTCGGCTGAAAATGGTGGACAATCTCCGTCGCAGTCTCAGCGCACCGGCCGCCCTCTTCACCTTGATCGCCTCATTCCTCCTCCCCGCGGTGCCGGTGTGGCCCTGGACCGGGTTCATCCTCATCTCGCTGGCCCTCCCTGGTCTGCTCCCCCTCCTCGAACGGATGTTTCCCCGCCACACCACCACACCCGGGGCGGTGCGGCTGAGGCGATGGGGGACGGATGCCTGGCGGGCTCTGGGACGCACCCTGCTCCAGGCCGCATTCCTCGCCCACCAGGCCCTGACCATGACCGAGGCCATAGTGGTGACGCTGTGGCGGCTGGTCTTCTCGCGTCGGGCGCTGCTCACCTGGGTGACCGCCGAAGAAGCGGAGCGACGGCTCGGCCTGGAGCGGGCCGGCTTCGTCCAGCGGATGTCCCCGTCGATGGTGGTCGGGCTGGCCAGCACCACCGCCGCCGCCTTCGTCAAGCCAGAGGCTTTGGTGCCCGCCCTGGTCTGGACCGGGATGTGGGTGCTGGCTCCCATCATCGCCCATCAGGTCAGCATCCCCCGCCCGCTCAAGGTGGCGGACCCGCCCACGCTCGCAGACCAGGAGGCGTTGAGGCTCACCGCCCGGCGCAGCTGGCGCTACTTCGAGACGTTCGTGACCGACGAGGAGAGCTGGCTGCCACCGGACAACTACCAGGAGGACCTGGCCGAGGTGGCACACCGCACTTCTCCCACCAACATCGGGCTCTATCTGCTGGCGGTGTTGTCGGCCCGGGAGTTCGGCTGGATCGGTACCGCAGAGACCGCGGCCCGGCTGGAAGACACGATCGCCACGCTCAATCGGCTGGAACGGTTCCAGGGCCACTTCTTCAACTGGTACGACACCACTTCTGGTGAACCCCTGGCTCCCCGATACGTCTCGACCGTGGACAGTGGCAACCTGGCAGGCCACCTGCTGGCGGTTTCCCAAGGCTGTGAGCGTCTGCGGCGACTCGCACCGGGCGAGGAGGTGGCTGCCGGGATCAGGGACGGAGCACTGCTGGTGCGGGAGATGGCCGACCTCCTGACCGCCGACAGCGACATCGAGGTGGTCTCGCCTCGCGAGCTGGACCGGGCCCTGGCCGAGTTTCTCAATTCGCTGCGAAGCGGGGGGGCCGCCGGGTCGAAACGCCTGGCCGAGATCCTCGCCGAAGCCGAGACCGTGGCCGACATCGCCCGCACCCTGGCCACGAGGGAGGGCGCCGGGGACCTGGCGGTGTGGGCCGAGTCACTGCTGGCGACGGTGCGCGGCCACCTCCACGACCAAGAGGTATTGGACGACGCGCCGAGCCGGGTACTCCTCTCCAGCAGTCTTGCCGCGCTGGCCGAGAGGACCGCCACCCTGGCGGAGGAGATGGACTTCTCGTTTCTCATGGACCCGGACAACAAGCTCCTGGCGGTCGGCTATCGGGTCGGCGAGAACGCCCTCGACAAAACACACTACGACCTTCTTGCCTCTGAGGCCCGGCTGGCCAGCTTCGTCGGCATCGCCAAAGGTGACCTTCCGCCCAGCCACTGGTTCCGTCTCGGGCGGGCGATGACTCCGATGGGAGCCGACGCCGCCTTGATCTCATGGTCGGGCTCGATGTTCGAGTATTTGATGCCACTGTTGGTGATGCGTTCCCCACCCGAGAGCATCCTCGATACGACCTACCGGGCGGTGGTTCGCCGCCAGATCGAGTACGGGCACGAGCGCCAGATACCCTGGGGGATCTCCGAGGCGGCCTATGCCGCCCGAGACATCCACCTCGTCTACCAGTACCGGGCCTTCGGGGTGCCCGGGCTCGGGTTCGAACGGGGTCTGAGTGAGGACCTCGTGGTAGCGCCATATGCAACCTTGCTGGCGACGATGGTCGAGCCGCGGGATGCGGTGAAGAACCTGGCCCGCCTCGACGGTCTGGGGGCCCTCGGCAACTACGGCTACTACGAGGCGCTCGACTTCACCCCGACCCGCTTGCCCGAAGACGAAGCGACCGTCCTGGTGCGGGCATACATGGCTCATCACCAGGCGATGTCGCTGGTTTCCCTGACCAACGTCATCTTCGACGGGCTGTGCAGAGACCTGTTTCACTCCGACCCGTTGGTGCGGGCCGCCGAGCTGTTGCTGCACGAGAGGGTCCCACGCGACGTCGAAGTGGCCCGTCCCCGTGCCGAGGAAGTCGCCGAGGCGGCCCATCCCTCGGTGGAGGCCAAAGGTGTAGTCCGTCGGATCTCCTCGCCGCACGGGCCGGTCCCGGCCACTCATGCCCTTTCCAACGGTCGGCTCAGCACCGTCATCACCGCGGCGGGATCCGGTTACAGCCGGTGGCAGGGGATGGCGGTCAACCGCTGGCGGGAGGACGCCACCCGCGACAACTACGGCAGCTACTTCTTCATCAAGGACGGATCAGGGCGAAGCTGGTCGGCCGGCTACCAACCGACTCTGGCCGAGCCCGATTCCTATCAGGTGGCGTTCAGCGAAGACAAAGCAGAGATCTCGCGTCGGGACGGCACCCTCTCCACACGGCTGACCGTGGTGGTCTCCGAGGAAGACGACGCCGAGGTCCGCCGGGTGAGCATCACCAATCTGGGTTCGATGGCCCAAGAAGTGGAGGTCACCTCCTACGCCGAGCTCATCCTGGCATCGGCCAGGGCCGACGCCGCCCATCCAGCCTTCTCCAATCTCTTCGTGCAGACGGAGGCGGTGCCGGGGCGTGACGCCCTGCTCGCCAGCCGTCGGCCACGCTCCGGCGAAGAGGAGGCGGTGTGGGCCGGTCATGTGCTGGCGATCACGGGCGAGGTGGTGGGTGGAGTCCAATATGAGACCGATCGGGCTCGGTTCCTCGGCCGGGGCAACCAGGTGCACCGGGCCGCGGCAGTTGATCGTCCCCTCTCGAACTCGGTGGGCCGGGTGCTCGATCCGGTCTTCAGTCTACGGAGGCGGGTGCTGATCCAGCCCGGCGGCAGCGCTCACCTCGACTTCACCACCGTGATCGCCCACACCCGGACCGAGGCCCTCGACCTGATCGACAAGTTCTCCGACCCGGTGGCCTTCGAGCGAAGCCTCACCCTGGCCTGGACCCAGGCCCAGGTCCGCCTCCACCACCTGCGCATCGATCCCGACCAGGCCCATCTGTTCCAACAGCTCGCCGGTACGCTGATCTACTTCGACCCGGTGTTGCGGGCCCCGCCGGGCCCGAAGGCCATGTCCTCGATCAGCCAGGATGGTTTGTGGCGACACGGCATTTCCGGTGACCTGCCGATCGTCCTGGTCCGGATCGACCAGCCCGAAGAGCGAGGGCTGGTCCGGGACCTGCTCCGGGCTCAGGAGTACTGGCGGATGAAGGGGCTGGCCGCCGACCTGGTGATCATCAACGAGAAACCGGGGTCCTATGCCCAGGATCTGCAGGACGCCATCGAAGAGCTGATCAGGGAGAGTGGCCACCTCGTGGGACAGGAGCCCGACGGAGGAGTCTTCGTCCTGAACGGCCCGCTGCTCACCGCCGAGGATCGGACGACGCTGCTGTCGGCGGCTCGGGCGCTGCTGCTCAGCCACCACGGGACCCTCGCCGACCAGTTGGCCCGCCGTCCCCCCGAGGCGGCAGCCCCCAGCGCACGAGTGAAGTCGGTGGTTGCAGATCAGGCCGACGGACCACAACCGAGACCGGACCGCGAATTCCACAACGGTCTCGGTGGATTCGCCGCCGACGTGAGCGAATACGTGAGCGGGCTGGGAGAAGACCAATGGCCGCCGGCCC
>DATHUL010000011.1:0-6986 GCA_035462285.1 Acidimicrobiia bacterium | reverse complement strand
GAATACGACGTCGTTCTCCATGACCAACTCGTGGGCGAGCTCGATGGAGGGAGAGCCCTGCCCCGAGGTGGGCACCCCGGTCAGGCAGACGATCCCGTTGGCCGCGGTATGGGTCATCACCCCGGCCACCATCGCATCGGCCCCGGTGCACTCGATCACCACCTCTACCTCTTCGATCTGGTCGAGGCTCCGATGGTGATAGGTGGCGCCCAGTTCCCGGGCCAGGTCGGGCTTGGGGCCCTCCGTCATCAGGTCGACCACATGCACCTCGTCACTGAGCCGGGAGGCGAAGAGTGCGGCGAGCAGACCGATCGGCCCCGCCCCCGTGATCAGGGTCCTCGTCGGCTCCCATCGCGAGCGGCTCCCGATATGGAGGATGTGCTCCCATGCCTTGGCCACCACGCTTGCCGGCTCGATCAGCACCCCGAGCAGGCCGAGCGACTCGTCGGCCCGGATGGCGAACTCCGGGTCGAGGGCGATACGACCGGCCGCATAGCCGTCCATGCCCCGAATCCCGGCTTCGGTGAAGCGACCGTTGCGGCACATGTCCCATTCACCGGCCGCGCAGTTGGGGCATGGGTCCGGATCGGGTCGGCGCACGATCGGCGCCACCAGGTCTCCGGGTGCGAATCCGCTTCCCTCCGGTGCCTCCTTCACCCGGCCCAGGGCCTCGTGGCCCAGGATGAGGCGGTCCGCGCTCTCTCCCGGATAGCCCAGGTCGCCTCCGATCACCTCGCGGTCGGTGCCGCAGATCCCGACCGCGATCGTCTCGACGAGGAGCTGATCGGACCGAGGGGAGGGCTCGTCGACCTCGTCGAGACGAAGCGAGTCGGCCACTCCCGGCCTGACCGTGATTGCCTTCACGAGTCGGCGGCCCGATCGCCGGCCGGGCCTCGCTCCCCGGGCATCAGGTTGAAGGCTGAATCGATGAGACCGAGATGGCTGAACGCCTGGGGAAAGTTGCCCAGCATCCGATTCGTCACCGGGTCATACTCTTCGGCGAGCAGCCCGACGTCGTTGCGCAGATCGAGGAGACGCTCGAACCGACGTCTCGCCTCGTCCCTCCTCCCGATCATGGCCAGGGCGTCGACCATCCAGAACGAGCACAACAGGAAGCCGCCCTCGTCGCCGGGAAGCCCGTCGTCGGTCATGTCGGTTCGATATCGGAGGACAAGGGTGTCGTCGATGGAGAGCTCACGCTCGACCGCGTCGATGGTGCCGTGGACCCGGCTGTCGGTCGGAGGGAGGAACCCGACCAGAGGGATGAGGAGGAGGGAGGCGTCGAGGGCCCGGGATCGGTACGACTGGGTGAACGTGTTGCGATCGGCGTCGTAGCCTTCTCCCTCGATATCAGCTCGAATCTGCGACCGGAGCCGTCGCCAGAGATCGGTCGGACCTTCCAGATCCCACTGTTCGACACATTTGACCGCCCGGTCGAAAGCCACCCAGGCCATGAGCCGGGAATGGGTGAAGTGCCTCGGCTCACCGCGCACCTCCCAGAGACCATGATCGGGCTGGGCCCACTTCCCCTCGAGTTTCTCGAGGAGGAGCTTTTGTAGATCCCATACGGTCTCCTCGGGCTTCACCCCCATGCGCCGGGCGGTGAAGATGGCGTCCATCAGCTCTCCGTACACATCGACCTGGATTTGTTGGTGGGCCGCGTTGCCGATCCGCACCGGTCGCGACGATTCGTAGCCGGGGAGCCAGTCGAGCTCGAGCTCGGGCAGACGGCGCTCCCCGGCCAGCCCGTACATGATCTGGAGGTCATCTGGATCGCCGGCCACGGCACGGAGCAGCCAGTCCCGCCATGCGATCGCCTCCTGGCGATGCCCGGCCATCATCAGCGTTTGCAGGGTGAACGTGGCATCGCGCAGCCACACGTATCGGTAGTCCCAGTTGCGCGACCCTCCCAGGTGCTCGGGGAGGGAGGTGGTTGGGGCGGCCACCACACCGCCGGTCGGGACGTAGGTCAACGCCTTGAGTGTGATCAGTGAGCGATCCACCGCCTCTTCCCACTCGCCGTGGTAGCTGCTGAGATCGCTCCATCCCTGCCACCACTTCTCGGTCGTCTCCAGCGCCTCCCCTGGTTCGATCCGGGGAGGCTCGGGCAGGTGGGAGGGGTGCCAGGTGAGCACGAACGGGACACGATCGCCCTCCGACACCGCGAACTCGGCCACGGTGGTCAGATCCTCCCCGTGGAGGGGGATCGGCGTGGTCAGGGTGAGCGCATCGGGCCCGCCCACCGCCAGGACGTGGCCATCGGCGCCGGTCACCCAGGGGACGAGGTGCCCGTAGTCGAATCGGATGGTCAGGTCCATCCGCATCTCCACCCTCCCGCTCAGACCATCCACGATCCGGACCACGTCGGCGTTGTTGCCGCCGTCCCGGCCCCGGATCGGCATCAGGTCGATGATCCGCACCGTCCCGCCGTCGGCGTCCATCTCGGTCTCGAGGACGAGGGTTCCGGGCCGGTACCGCCGGCGGGTCCGGGCCGGGCCACCACGCGGGGCGAGACGCCACCGGCCGTTGGTCTCGTCCCCGAGCAGCGCGGCGAGACAGGCCCCCGAGTCGAAGCGAGGCAGGCAGAGCCAGTCGATCGAGCCGTCCCGCGCCACCAGCGCCGCTGTCTCGGTGTCGCCGATCAGCGCATAGTCCTCGATCGGCTTGCTCACAGCAGCCCGCTCACCGCTCCGACATCTCGGTCAGGTCTGCCTCCAGGATCTCGCGGTCCTCGGGATCCTCGATCTCGGCCAGCTTCGCCTTGGCCGCCTCCAGATGCTCGGTGAACATGTCGAGGTCGTCGACATCGGCGGCGGCCCGTGCGATGGCCTCATGGGCGAACCCGGTGACGAAGGCGTCGAGGTCGTTGTCGAGGCAGATGGCGAGCGACCTCTCCCCGAATCGCAGGGCGAGATCGGCATAACCCAGGACCGCGCCCACCCGCGACACCTGCCAGTCGGCGATGGCCTTGTGTCGCGGAGTGCCGACCGCGTACCAGTGATAGCGCTGGGCGAAGGTGGCGGCCAGCATGTCCTCTTCTTCGCTCCTGGTCGGTTCGATGCTGTCGAGGATGCTCCACGCCTCGTTGAAGGCACGGGGGGCGAAGATCCGATGCCACTGCTCCAGGTCCGAGCTCGTCGGTTCCTCGACCTGGTCGGTCACGCTTCTATCTCCGCCGGGTTGGGGAACCAGCGGAGCCGCTCTCCGTCGGGTCCGAGGTCGGGTGAGGGGCCACCGGTCCGGGGAGACTCGGCCAGGATCCGCTTCGCCTCGGCCAGGTACACCTCCAGGTCGTCGATCGACGCGGTCAGAGGCGGAGCCGGGTTGTCGCCGATGAAGGCCAGGTCGTGTAAGGAGGCGGGCGGTCTTGGCAGTCCGTCCCGGTGGCGCCACAGTGCCGTTCCGGTCTCGTAGCCGTACATCGGGAGCAGACGCCAGCCCTGGTCGGCGAGGAGGTGGATCGCCTCCAAGATGTAGGCGAACTCCTCCTCGGCGATGAAGTAGTTGAAGGAGACCCGGACCCATCCCGGCTTGATCACCTCGCACCCGGTGGCGATGACCTGCTCGAATTGGGCGCTGGTTTCGAGATCGATCCCGAGGAGTCGGTGCCCGTAGGGGCCGGCACAGGAGCAGCCGCCCCTGGCCTGGATCCCGAACAGGTCGTTGAGCAGGGCGACCACGTAGTTGTGGTGGAGGGTCCGCCCGCGGTGCCTGATCAGGAAGCTGACGATGGAGAGGCGTTCCGCCTCGGGATTGCCCAGGATGACGATGTTGGGGTTCTCCGACCAGGACCGGATCGCCCGTTGGATGAACTCGTGCTCGAGCCGACGGATCTCTTCGACACCGACCGCTTCCTTGAGACGGAAGACGAGACCGGCGCGGATCGACTCGACGATGGCCGGCGTCCCTCCCTCTTCTCGATGCTCCGGATCACGTATGTAGCTGTGGTGGTCGGGGGAGACGTATTCCACCGTCCCCCCACCGGGGACCACCGGCACCTCGTTGCGGAGCAGGTCACGACGCACCACCAGCACCCCCGGGGTGCCCGGGCCTCCGATCAGCTTGTGCGGGGAGAGGAAGATTGCGTCCTTGTAGTCGCCGGTGTCGGCGGACGCCGAGCCCATCTCGATCTCGACGTAGGGGGCGGCGGCGGCGAAGTCCCAGAAGGAGAGGGCGCCATGGGCATGGAGCAAGGTGGCGATGGCATCGGTGTCGGAGATGATCCCGGTCACGTTGGAGGCCGCCGAGAACGAGCCGATGAGGAGCGGCCGCCGCGAATGCTCGACCAGCTTGGCCCCCAGGTCGTTGAGGTCGATGTGCCCGTCGGCGTCCTCCTTGATCTCGATCACGTCGGCGATCGACTCTCGCCAGGGAAGCTCGTTGGAGTGGTGCTCGTAGGGCCCGACGAAGACGACCGGGCGGTCGGCGGCGGGTATCCGCTGCTCCAGGCCGTAGGTCCGGCTCAGCCCCCGGGGAATCCGGATCCCGAGCAGCCCGACCAGGCGGTCCACGGCCCCTGTCGATCCGCTCCCGGCGAAGATCACCGCGTGCTCCTCCCGGGTGGCGCCGACCGAGGCCCGGATGATCTCTCTCGCCTCCTCCCTGAACCTGGTGGTTTGCAGACCGGTCCCGGAGGTCTCGGTGTGGGTGTTGGCGTAGAGGGGCAGGACCTGGTCCCGGATGAAGTCCTCGACCAAGGTCAGCGACCGGGCCGAGGCGGTGAAGTCGGCATAGGTGACCCGGCGCACCCCGAACGGGGTGTGCACCGCGGTGTCCTTGCCGATCACCGACTCCCGAACCGTCTCCACCAAACCCACTCGTTGCCCTTCCCGATGATTCTGTGAAGATCTGTGAGTCTCACATCACCACAGATCTTCACAGAAAGCCTAGGAAGCCGATGAGCGACGAGACGACTGTCAGCGTGGGCGGGGAGGAGGTTCGGATCTCGAGCCCTGCTCGGGTCCTCTTCCCCGAGCAGGGCTGGACCAAGCTGGACGTGGCCAATCACTTCGCCCTGGTTGCCGAAGGGGCGATCCGGGGTGTGTTCGGCCGGCCCACGATGCTCAAGCGTTTCATGGGCACCGTCGACGAAGAACCGATCTATCACAAGCGGGCCGCCAAGAACTCGCCATTCGAGACGGTGCAGATCAGGTTCCCCTCCCAGCGCCCGGGCATGATGAACGTGCCCAGGACCGAGGCCGACGTGGTTCGTCTGGTCCAACTCGGCTGTCTCGACTTCCACCCCTGGCCGGTCCGGGCCGAGGACATCGACCATCCCGACGAGCTTCGCTTCGACTTCGACCCCACCCCCGGCTTCGGCTTCGACAAGGTGAAGGAGGCGGCGGCGGGGATGAGGGACTTGCTCGACGAGATCGGTCTGGTCGGGTGGCCCAAGACCTCGGGGAGCAGAGGCATCCATGTCTATGTCCGGATCGAGCCGCTCTGGGACTTCTTCCAGACCCGCCGCGCCGTACTGGCCGCGGCCCGGGAGCTGGAACGGCGGATGGAGGGGCTGGTCACCACCAAATGGTGGAAGGAGGAGCGGGTCGGGGTCTTCATCGACTACAACCAGAACGCCCGGGACAAATCGGTCTGCTCCGCCTACGGCGTGCGCCCCACCGGATTCGTGTCGGCCCCGATCACCTGGGACGAGCTGGCCGAAGTAGCCATCGAGGACTTTCCCCTCGGGTCGTTCGCCCGGCGCTACCAGACGGTGGGCGACCTCACCGCCGGCATCGACGAGGCGGCGGGGCGGATCGACACCTTGATGGAATGGGTGGCCCGGGACCAGGAGGAAGGGCTCGGGGACGCTCCCTGGCCCCCCCACTACCCCAAGATGCCCGACGAGCCGCCGCGGGTGCAACCGTCGAAGCAGCGCCGCCCCGACGACCAGTACTGAACCTGTCCTAGAGGGCGTCGCGCTTCTTCAGTGCCCAGGTGAGCACGGCGAAGCCGATCAGGATCGCCACCGCCAGTTTGGCCACCCCGCCCCCGATGCCGACCGTCACTGGGCCCAGGTTGTCGAGGGCGACCTGGCCGAAGCCGTCCTCGATGCCGGCGTAGATGGAGAGGGAGATCAGCCAGATGGAGAGCTGGGCCAGACCGGTGACCACGTTGGCCAGGATGGTCTCCAGGACGATGATGTACCCCAACCCGACCAGCAGCGAACGGGGCACCAGGTATCCCAGTGGCACGAAGATGCCGGCGTAGCCGATTCCGGCGGCGACGAACAGGGCCAGTGAGGGGAGGGGCAGGCTGAGACCGGCACCCAGGGCGAGAGAGGCGAGCACCGAGGCGAGCCAGGCCCCGACACCGATGACGAGGGCGGCGGCGGTCCCGGCCAGGATGGCCTGGGCCGCCATGTTGGCCCTGCCGATCGGTCTCATGTAGATGTAGGGCAGGGTCCCGCTGTCCCTCTCGTCACGCAGCGTGGCCGTGGTCAGGATGAGGGCGGCGATCACGTAGGTGTATCCCACCGAGGTGATGATGTCCGTGTAGATCTCGGTCAGCTGGCCCTCGGCCGCGTCGAACCCGGCCAGCCAAACCACCAGGGCGGGTATCGAGGAGAGGGCGAGGAGAGAGATCACCCGTCCCCGGCGCATGATCCTCCGGTAGAGGTGGAGGGCGAGTGCCACTATCGGCCCTCGACCAGGTAGCGGAACACCGACTCCAGTGACTCGTCGACCGGCTCGATCTTGGTGATCCCGATGGAGTGCTCGAGGGCGATGGCCGGCAAGCGGTGGGCCAGGTCGGCGGGATCGGAGGTCTCGACGTGGACGGTCCCATCGTCGACCTGCACCCCGAGCACCCCTGAGGTGGAGATCAATGCGGCGGCGAGACGTCTCGGGTCGCTGGCGTCGACATAGACCCGACGCGGCTTGTCGGTCATGGCCGCCCTGATCGTCGCCACGTCGCCGACCGCGGCGAGCCGGCCGTCGACCATCGCCACCACCCGGTCGGAGACCCTCTCCACCTCGGCCAGGACA
>DATHUL010000010.1:0-7135 GCA_035462285.1 Acidimicrobiia bacterium | reverse complement strand
CGACAGCACCTCGGAGACCAACCGCACCGCGTAGGGGAACTCGTCCTCGGTGGGCACGATCGGGTGGATCGCCTTCTCGGCGAGTGCACCGTGCCCGATCTCGCGTCGCTTCGGGCCGCGCATGAAACCGGCCTCACCGGTCGAGAACGGCGGGAAGTTGTAGTGATGCATGAATCGCTTGGAGTCCTCGAGGGCCAATGTGTCCAGCATCTGCTCCATCCTGAGCATGCCCAGGGTGGCCAGGTTGAGCACCTGGGTCTCGCCACGCGAGAACAGGGCCGAGCCGTGAGTGCGGTTGACCACGCCGACTTCGACCGTGATCGGGCGAACCTCGTCGATGGCCCGGCCATCGAGTCGAACCCCCTCCTCGACGACACGCTTTCGCATCATGTCCTTGGCGTAGGACTTGAATGCCCGGCCTGCCTGGGCCAGGACCTCGACGTCCTCCTCGGCCAGACCCAGCTCGGCGATGGTCGACTCCAGTGCCTCGTCCTGGGCGTTGTTGCGCTCCTGCTTGTCGGCGATGGTGACCACCGCGGCCAGCTTGGGCTCGGCGATGGCGCGCACCCTGTCGTAGATCTCGTCGGAGTAGTCCACGACCACCGGCCATTCGACCTCCTTCTTGGTCACCTGGGCCGCCAGCTCGTTCTGGAGGTCGATCAACTCGCCGATATAGGACTTGGACTGCTCCAGCCCGGCGACAACGGCCGCCTCGTCGGAGGGAGCGTCTCCCGCCGCGATCATTCGCAACCCGTTGGTCGTCGACCCGGCCTCGACCATGATGATGTCGATGCCGCCCTGGTCGTTGCGCCCTCCCGCCACCACCAGCTCGAACACGGACTCGTCGAGGTCTTCCTGGGTCGGGAAGGGGATCCATTCACCCTTCTTCAGGGCGAGACGGACTCCCCCGATCGGTCCTTCGAACGGGATGGGGCTCACCATCAGGGCGGCGGAGGCCCCATTGAGGGCGACCACGTCGAAGGGGTTGATCTGGTCCACCGCCAGCGAGGTGACCACGACATGGGTCTCGTTGCGGTAGCCGTCCCGGAACGACGGGCGAAGGGGGCGGTCGATCAATCGGCAGGTGAGGATGCCCTGTTCCGAGGGGCGACCCTCACGTCGGAAGAACGATCCGGGGATCTTGCCCACCGAATACATGCGCTCTTCGAAGTCGACGGTGAGTGGGAAGAAGTCGACGCCCTCGCGCAGCTTCTTGTTGGCGGTGGCGGTGACCAGCATTTCGGTACCACCCAACTTGGCGACCACGGCGCCGTCCGCCTGCCCGGCAAGCTTGCCGGTGCTCAGGGCGAACTCTTTGCCACCAATGGTCCCCGTAACGGAGATTTCGGGCACTAAGTGCTCCTTGTCTTGGGAGCCGGGCCCGTTGGCAGTAGTCATGTCTCAGTGGTTTCCCGAGACATCGCCACTGACAACCGGCAGGCTCAGTGTGTATTCGCCCCGGCCGTCGTGGCCCGGGCATCTCGTCAGGAACGGTAACCGCTCCTCACGAAATCAATGTCAGCGACGCAGCCCCAATTTGGAGATGAGGCTTCTGTATCGCTCGACGTCCTCCCGGCGGAGGTAGTCGAGGAGCCGACGCCGCTTACCGACCAACATGAGGAGCCCGCGACGACTGTGATGGTCGTGCTTGTGCTCCCGAAGATGCTCGGTCAAATGGTTGATTCGCTCGCTGAGCAGGGCGACCTGCACTTCTGGAGAGCCGGTGTCGCTCTCGTGCGTGCCGTACTCGGCGACGATCTCGGTGGTTGTCTTCATTACGCGTGAAACCTGGACTGTTCCGGGGGGACAAAGGGAACTTTAGCAGTGGCCTGCCCGCTAACCACAACCGCGTCGATCCCGGCCACCCCGTTCTCCTTCACCTCACTTGACCATCACCATAGAGGACGTAGCGCTCCGAAGTGAGGGACTCGAGACCCATTGGCCCCCGGACGTGGAGCTTCTGGGTCGAGTTGCCGATCTCGGCGCCGAACCCGAACTCCTCCCCGTCGGTGAACCGGGTCGATGCGTTGACCACGACAACCGCGGTGTCGATGGCGGCGACGAACCGGTCGGCGGCGACCCGGTCGTCGGTGACGATCGCCTCGGTGTGACCGGTGCCGTACTGCCTGACATGGTCGATGGCGCTGTCCAGGTCGGGCACCACCCGGACCGCCATGACCAGGTCGAGGTACTCGGTGGCCCAGTCCACCTCGGTCGCCGGCCTCATCTCCGGCGCCAGCTGGCGGGCGCGCTCGTCGCCGCGGAGCTCGACGCCTTCGGCAATCAGCGCCCGGGCGGCGTCGGCCACGAACTTCTCGGCCACCGCCTCGTGCACCAGGAGGGTCTCGGCGGCGTTGCAGACCCCGGGGCGCTGCACCGTGGCGTTGACCACGATTGCCAGAGCCTTGTCCAGATCGGCCCCGGCATCGATGTACACATGACAGTTCCCGGCTCCGTCGATCACGGTGGGGACGGTGGCCTCAGCCTCCACCGCGGCGATCAGGCCGGGGCCGCCCCGAGGGACGAGCAGGTCGACCCACGCGGTTGCCTGCATCAATGCCTTGGCGCCGTCCCGGGTGCTGTCCTCGAGCAGTTGCACCCCGTCGGCGGGGAGCCCGGCGCGCGACAAGGAGTCCCGAATCGCTCCGGCGATGGCCAGGTTGGAGCGCAGCGCATAGGAGGAACCGCGAAGGATGACCGCGTTGCCCGACATGATGCAGAGACCGGCGGCGTCGGCGGTCACGTTGGGACGCGCTTCGTAGATGACCGCCACCACTCCGAGCGGGACCCGGACCCGGTGCAGCCTCACGCCGTTGTAGAGCGTCCAGCCACCGGTCTCACGGCCAACCGGGTCGGGCAGTGCGGCCACACTGCGCAGCCCCGATGCCATGGCGCCGATCCTCCTCTGGTCGAGCCGGAGTCGGTCGATCAGCGCCCCGGTGATCCCTTCCTCCTTGGCCTGGCCCATGTCGGCGGCGTTGGCCTCGACGATCTCGCCCGCCGCCGCGGCCAGCCCTTCCGCCATCTCGAGCAAGGCGCCCCGTCGAGCCGCACCGGTCGATTGGCGCAGCCGGTATGAGGCGTTGCGAGCGCGGCGGCCGATCTCCTCGATCATCGGGCAAGCCTATCGGCAGGCGGGCGGCCTACGGCCAGCATGACCAGATCGTCCCGGTGGACGACGACCCCCACCTCCGAGCTGTGACGGCCGATCGATTCCCGGACCTCATCGGACCCCATCGCCACCAGGCCCTTGCCGATCACCTCGTGGTCGGGCCCGGCCACCTCGACCGCGCTCTCGGCCTCGAAATCACCCACGACCGACATGATCCCGACCGCCAGCAACGATCTTCCCCCCTCGAGCAACGCCTTGCTGGCCCCGTCGTCGACGGTCAGCCTGCCCTGGGCGGGAAGGCCGAAGGCGATCCAGAGCTTTCGGGCCGGCAGCCGCGACGAGTGAGGGCTGACCCAGGTTCCCACCGCGTCGCCGGCCACGGCGCGCGCCACCACCTCGCTCTCCCGAGCGTCGGCGATCACGGTTGGGATCCCGGACCAGGCAGCCATCCTGGCGGCGAGGACCTTGGTGGCGACCCCCCCGGACCCGAAGGGCCCGGGGGCCCCTGCCGAGATGGAGTCGAGGGCGGCGTCACCGGAGTCGACCGCGGACAACAACTCCACGTCGTCCATGACCCGGGGGTCCCCCGAGTAGATGCCACCGGTGTCGGTGAGGATCACCAGCAGCCCGGCCGAGACCAGATGTGAGACGATCGCGGCCAGTTCGTCGTTGCCCCCGAGCCTGAGCTCGTCGACCACCACCGTGTCGTTCTCGTTGATGATCGGGACCACACCCAGGGTCAGCATCCGCTCCAGGGCGTTCCGGGCATTGAGGTACTGGGCGCGGTTGGCGAGCAGGTCCTTGGTGAGCAGGACCTGACCCACCACTCTCCCCCGGCCCCCGAACAATGCGGCATACCGCTCCATGAGCAGACCCTGCCCCACCGCGGCCGCCGCCTGTAGCCCGGGCACGTCGCGGGGGCGCCCGGTCAGCCCCAGGGCAGGGAGACCGGCGGCCACGGCCCCCGATGAGACCAATAGGGCGGGATGCCCCGCATCCCACAGCCCGGCCACGTGGTCCACCGCCCGCTCCAATCCGCCCTGGTCGAGCCCACCGGACTCGAGGACGAGGCTGGAGGATCCTGCCTTGACCACGACCGGGCGCCCCGCTGGCACCGGCGACCGCCCGGACCCGGTCACGTCGACCCACCCCTCATCTCAGCCCACCAGAGGCGCGGACTCGAGCACCTGCCGCACCCTGGCCACGTCCTGGTTCATCGCACCGATCAACGCTTCGGGGTTGTCGAACTCGAGCTCGGGCCGCAGTCGCTCCACGAACTCGAGCCCCAGCACCGAGCCGTAGATGTCACGGTCGAAGTCGAGGATGAAGGCCTCGATCAGCGTCTCCGTCCCCCCGAACGTCGGCCTGACCCCGACGCTGACCGCGGCGGCCAGTGTTTCCGCTCCGACGTGGGCGAAGGCGGCGTATATCCCGTTCCCGGGTATCACCTTGCGGGCGGGAGGCTCGAGGTTGGCGGTGGGAAAACCGAGTGTCTTGCCCCTCCGGTCACCGGGGACGACGACGTTGGACAGCCGGTACCGGGAACCGAGCAACGTGGCGGCAGTCGACACCTCGCCCTCTTCGATCAGACGTCGCACCCGCGTCGAAGAGATGACACGTCCCGACTCGACCAGGTCGACTACGTCGACGTCGAACCCGTGTGTCTCCCCCGCCCGTCTCAAGAACCCGGAGTCGCCGGCGCGGTCCCTACCGAACTGGAAGTCGGAGCCGACCACGATGAGGCGGACACCCAACTTGGCGACCAGCACCTGGCTGACGAACTGCTCAGGCTCCAGGTTCCGGATCTCGGACAGGTCGAGAACGCCGACCGAGTCGACGCCCAGGCCCTGCATCAGCTCGATTCTCTCCTCCACGGTGGTGATCAACCGAGGGTTGGTGCCCGGGGAGAGAACTTCGGCAGGGTGGGGATCGAAGGTGAGCACCGTCGAGGGGAAGGGGGCGGCCACGAGCCGGCCGAGGATCATCCTGTGCCCGTGATGGACACCGTCGAAGACACCGACGGTCACCGCCCTGGGCGGACCCAGCGCCTCCCACTGGTCCAGAGGACCTTGCGACACGTTCACGAGGCCAACACCACCTCGGGTCTCGCCTGCTCTCCCTCCCGCCGGTAGACCGCGATCAGGTCGCCCGACGGATCGAGGACCCGCACCGCCGATTCCTCCGGTGCGGCGGCCAGCTCCCCACCGACGAAACGCATGCCGTGACCGACACCACGAGCCGTCTCCTCGCTCACCGTGACCGCGGGGAGATCGCCCAGGGCGTCGGCGGGCGTGAGCAGATGCGACTCCCAGTCTCCCAGCTGGTCGACAGTCAGCCCGTGAGTGTCCACGTCGAGCGAGCCGGTCCGGGTACGACGCAGTGCGGTGAGATGGGCACAACCGCCCAGGGCGGCCGCCATGTCGTCCGCCAGCGAACGCACGTAGGTCCCCTTGCCGCAGACCACCCTGAACTCGACCTCGGGGTAGGGACCGGAGCCGACGGCCTCTATCTCCAGCTCGTGGATCTCCACGGGCCGGGCCTCCCTCTCCACCACCTCGCCCTGGCGGGCCATCTCGTAGAGACGTCTTCCCTCGTGCTTGAGGGCGGACACCATCGGGGGGACCTGGAGGAGGGTCCCCACGAATCGGGCGGCGACCGCCTCCAGCTCCTCCGGCGAGAACTCCATGGGCTCCCGGCTCAGGACTGCGCCGTCGGCGTCGAGGGTGTCGGTGGACACTCCGAACTGCGCCGTCGCCTGGTACTCCTTGGGCTGTTCCTGGATGAACCTGATCAGCCTGGTCACCGGGCCGACAGCGACCACCACCACCCCGGTCGCCAGCGGGTCGAGAGTGCCGGCGTGACCCACCTTCTTGATCCCGGTTGCCCGTTTCACCCGTGACACCACAGCGTTGGAGGTCATTCCCCCCGGCTTGTCAATGACCAGGAAGCCGGTGCTCACCGGTGCGCCCCGATCCTCTTTCGCACCTCGTCGAGGGCGTCGCCGGCATCGCCTTGATAGGTGAACCCCGCGGCGAGCCGATGACCCCCACCACCGAGCTCGACCGCCAGGGCGCCGACGTCGGTGGCGCCCCGGGAGCGAAGGCTCACCTTGACCCGTTCCTCGGGGCCGGCCTTGGCCAGGACCGCTACATCCGCCTCCTCGGCCAGCCTCAGTGTGTTGAGCAGGTTGTCGATGTCCCCCCAATCGACCCCTGCGTCGTCGAGGTCCTCCTGGGTGACCACGGTGGAGACCATGCTCAGCTCGGGGTCGAGAATCGCCCGGGACAGGGCGGCACCGGCCGCCTTTAGATACCCGAACGGCGCCTCCTCGTAGACCTTCTGGGTGATCTGCTCGGGTCTCGCCCCTGCCGCCACCAGACGGGCGGCCAGCTCCAGGGCGGCAGGGCTGGTATTGGAGTACTGGAACCGTCCCGTGTCGGTGATCAGGGCGGTCAGCAGACAGGTAGCGACCTCGGCGGTGACGGGCCATCCCAGCGAATCGAGGACCTCGACCACCACGACCGCGGTGGCCGCCGCGGTGGGATCGTTGAGCACGATGTCGCCGAATCCCTCGTTGGTGACGTGATGATCGAACACGATCAGCGAGTCGGCGTCCCCCGCCGGGGAGCCCAGCTCGGCGAGACGGTCCTGCGACCCCGCGTCGAAGACGACCATGGTCTTCGGTCTCTCCGGGAAGTCGTCCGGATCCACCAGGAGGTCGGAGGGGAGAAACGAGAGGTTGGCCGGCACCAGGAACGGCGAGCCAAAGCTGGCCACCACCTCCTTGCCGGCGGTGCGTGCCGAGATGCCGAACCCGAGCATCGAGCCCAGAGCGTCGCCATCAGGACCGACATGACAGGCCAGGGCCAACTGCTGGCTCGCGGCGATGGCTTCCGCCGCCTTCTCGATCAGGCTCCGCTCAAGCATCAGGACCGGCCTCTTCCTCGAGGGAGCGGAGGATGGCGTCGATGCGCTCGCCGCCACTCACCCCGGGATCGACCGCGAACTCGAGGGTCGGCGTGT
>DATHUL010000009.1:0-4586 GCA_035462285.1 Acidimicrobiia bacterium | reverse complement strand
AGGAGACGGTCACCTTCGGTGCCGACCAGCAGCCGGAATCTATGAACATCTGGGAGCCGGACGGCAACCTGTTCGCGGCCAACCTGATCGCTGCCGCCGTCCTGGAAGGCGCATATGGCGTCGCCCCCGACTTCTCCTACGTGCCGCAGCTGATCGAGAGCGCCGAAGCGATCGTCCCGGCCGGCTGAGCTGCATCCGCCACCGACGAGGGGTTCGTCTCCGGGCGGCCCCTCGCCGGCGCAAGGGGGAGGGTGGCCCGGCTAGAACTAGGACACATTGAGCCCGACCCCGCCCATCGCGAGCGATCTCGACATCGCCCGCACTGCCAAGCTGACGCCGATCACCGACCTGGCCCGCCAAGCCGGGTTGCACGAGGATGAGGTGATCCCGTTCGGCGTAAGCAAGGCGAAGGTCCACCTCGACGCCTTGCGCCGGGTCGCCGCCCACCCGATCGGCAAGTACGTCGATGTCACCGCGATCACTCCCACCCCGCTGGGCGAGGGAAAGACCACGGTCGTGGTCGGGCTGGTCCAGGGTCTGGGCGCGCTCGGGCACCGGTCCATCGCCTGCATTCGTCAGCCGAGCATGGGCCCCACCTTTGGGATCAAGGGTGGCGCGGCCGGAGGCGGGTACAGCCAGGTGGTTCCGATGGACGAGTTCAACCTCCACCTCACCGGCGACATGCACGCCATTTCCGTGGCCCACAATCTGGTGGCGGCCGCCATCGACGCCCGCTGGTATCACGAGGGCAGGCTCACCGACGACGACCTGGGCCGGCTCGGGTTGAAGCGTCTCGCCATCGACCCCGACCGGATCAGCTGGCGTCGGGTCGTCGACGTCAACGACCGCGCCCTGCGCAACATCGTCATCGGCCTGGGCGGGGCCGCGGACGGACGGCCCCGGGAGAGCGGATACGACATCACTGTGGCCAGCGAGTTGATGGCGATCCTCGCCCTCGCCGACGGGGCGGACTACAGCTCGGCGATGCGCAATCTGAGAGAGCGCGTGGGGCGGGTGGTGGTCGGCCTCTCCAAGGACGGCGCACCGATAACCCTGGACCACCTGGGCGTGGCCGGGGCGGTGGCAGTGCTCATGAGGGACGCCCTGCATCCCAACCTGATGCAGACTCTGGAGGGCCAGCCCGCCTTCGTCCACGCCGGTCCCTTCGCCAACATCGCCCATGGCAACTCGTCGATCCTGGCCGACCGCCTCGCCCTCCACCTCGGCGAGTACGTGGTGACCGAGTCCGGGTTCGGCGCCGACATGGGAATGGAGAAGTTCTTCGACATCAAGTGCCGCGTCTCCGGGTTGCGCCCCGATTGCGTGGTGATGGTGGCGACGGTCCGGGCGCTGAAGACCCACGGGGGCGGTCCCAAGGTGGTGGCGGGACGACCGCTCGACCCGGTCTACACCGAGGAGAACCTCCCGCTCCTCCAGGCCGGCTTGGGGAATCTGGAGGCTCATCTCGCCATCGCGGCCAGATTCGGGGTCCCGGTGGTGGTGGCGATCAACCGGTTCCCCACCGACAGCGAGCACGAGCTCGCCCTGGTCCGCAAGTCGGCCCTGGAGGCGGGCGCCTTTGCCGCGGTGACCACCGACCAGCACGCACTCGGCGGGGAAGGGGCACGCGATCTCGCCGCCGCAGTGGTCGAGGCGAGCAGCACACCGAGCGACTTCCGCTTCCTCTACCAACTCGACCGCCCGATCAAGGAGAAGATCGCGGCCATCGCCACCCAGGTGTACCGGGCCGGCGCCGTCGAGTATCTGCCCAGGGCCGAGTCACAGATCGCCGACTTCGAGGCAGCCGGCTTCGGCTATCTGCCCATCTGCATGGCCAAGACCCATCTCTCCATCAGCGACGACCCGTCCGTGAAGGGTGCCCCGAAGGGTCACACCGTCACGGTCCGTGAGGTGCGTGCCTCGGTCGGCGCCGGTTTCATCACCCCGATCCTCGGAGAGATGCGCACCATGCCCGGGCTGGGGGCGACCCCGGGCTTCATGACCGTCGACATCGACGAGGATGGGGAAGTGGTCGGGCTCACCTAGCCCGGTCCACTTTCATTCCTAATGCAGGGCGTCACGAATGCGTGACGCCCTGCATCAAGAAGGCGGTTCCAACCCAAGCACCCGGTGCTCCCCGGTGTAGACGGTGAAGCCAGAGGGGCGGAGGAAGCCGATCACGGTCATGGACAGCTCTTCGGCCAGCTCCACCGCCAGCGTGGAGGCGGCGGAGACCCCGCATACCAGGGAGAGCCCGGCCACCGCCGCCTTCTGCACGATCTCGAACGAGACCCGGCCCGAGACGAGCAGCCCCATGTCACGTATCGGCCATGCGGTCCGGGCGAGATGACCGACCAGCTTGTCCACCGCGTTGTGCCGGCCCACGTCCTCCCGCACCGCCACCAGCGACCCGTCCGTCTCGAAGGCGGCGGCGGCGTGGATCCCCCCGGTGGAACGGAAGGCGGGCTGGACCTCGATGAGACGGTCGGGCAGACCGAGCAGGACGTCCCCGGACACGTCGGGGCCGGGCGGGGGGCCGGCTCCGGTCACCCGGATGGCGTCGATCGACGCCTTGCCACAAACGCCGCAGGACGAGGTGGCGTAGAAGTTGCGCTGGAATCGGGCGGGATCGACGTTCACGGCCGGGGCGAGCCGGACGTCCCAGCGACCTTCGCCCAGGTCCTCGACCGAGGCCACCTCTCCGGGCCCGGTGACGATGCCTTCGGTGATGCAGAAGCCAAGTGCGAGCTCGGCATCGTTGCCCGGCGTTCGCATGACCACCGCCAGCGGAGTCCCTTCGAGCCGGATCTCCACAGGCTCTTCCACCACCAAGTGGTCGTCGACCCTCTCCGCGTCTTCTCGCACCCGAATCACCGTGCGTCCAGCCACGGCCTCATTCATCGGTTCCAGCTCCCCAAGTGCGTCAGCGCCAGCCTCTTTCGTCGGAACGGCGAGGGTACTTTGAGCGGCCGGGCGGGCGGGAGGTGTTCCCAATGCCGAACCATCGGCGGCTTATGTTCGCTCCGCTCTGTGACCGGGACCCGGTCTATGACGCCCAGAGCAGTCAGACCTGTCATCTCTTCATCGATTCGAAGCGTCTGCTCCCAGCGGTCCGAAGATCGATGCCCGCTTCCTTATGCAGTGTGTCACATATGCGTGACGCCCTGCATTAGGAAGGACGTTGCAATACCTTGTGGTGCTATGTATCGTGGTGCTAGGTATCGGACGGGGTGTGATGCAGATCGACAAGGACCTGGTGGCGGCATCGGCGACACCGCTGGTGCTGGCGATCCTGGCCGAGGGGGAGAGCTACGGATACTCCATCCTGAAGCGGGTTCGAGAGCTCTCGGACGGTGAGCTGGAGTGGACCGATGGGATGCTCTACCCGCTGCTCCATCGTCTCCATCGGCTCGGGTACGTGACCACCGAGTGGCGGACGCCGCCCGGGGGTCGGCGTCGCAGGTACTACGCGATCACCGACGAGGGGCAGGCTGCGTTTGCCGAGCACAGACGACAGTGGGCAACGGTGACCCGTGCCCTGGGTGACCTCTGGGGGAACTCCGACCTGCTCCCCTTTGCGCCGGGTAGCGCCTGACCGTGGCCCGGCTGGAATCGGACATCGCCGAATGGCGGGCATTCGTCGGACAGGGCCCGGGGATCGATGGACGTGACGTGGAGGAGCTGGAAACCCATCTGCGCGAGCAGATCGGTGAGCTGGTCGCGTCCGGTCTCGATTCCGACGAGGCGTTCCTGGTCGCGGTGAAGCGGATAGGGAGCGTCGACGAATTGTCGCGGGAGTTCGCCCGGGAACAGCACGGGAGACTGTGGAGACAGCTCGTCCTCTCCGGCGGGGACCGCCAGGAGCCCGACGGCGGCTGGCCGGAAGCGTTGGCGTTCGCCATCGCGGCGGCAGTCACGATCCAAGTCGCCCGTCTGTTCGCCGGTTTCCCGGACGAGGAGCCCGGTTGGTTCCTGCGGAATCTGAGCCTGCTCGTGCTGCCGTTCCTGGCCGGCTACTTCGCCCGCCGCCGACGGCTCTCGGTGCGCCAGTCCCTGGTGGTTGCCGCCCCGTTCGTGGTCGCTGTCGTGGTGATCAACCTCTACCCGTTCCTCGAGGCCGGGTCGACCGAACTGCTCGTCGCCGTTCACCTCCCGGTCGTGCTGTGGTTCGTCGTCGCCTACCCGTACATGAGCGGCATGGCCCGTTCCCATGAGCGGCGCATGGACTTCCTCCGCTTCACCGGCGAATGGCTCATCTACTACGTGTTGATCGCGCTGGGAGGCGGGGTGCTCATGGCACTGACCGCGCTCATCCTCGAGCCCACCGGTGTCGACACCGAGCGGGTCATCGAATGGGTGTTGCCCTCCGGAGCGGCGGGATCCGTGATCGTGTCTGCATGGCTGGTCGAGTCGAAGCAACGGGTTGTGGAGAACATGGCCCCGGTGCTCACCATGCTGTTCACGCCGTTGTTCGCGGTGATGCTGGCCGGCGCCGCCTTCGTATACGCCGCGACCGGATTCGGCGGCGGACTCGATCGGGAGCTGCTCGGTGTCTTCGACGCACTGCTCCTGGTCGTGCTCGGGCT
>DATHUL010000008.1:0-3214 GCA_035462285.1 Acidimicrobiia bacterium | reverse complement strand
CTTCGAACTGCTGATGCGAAGCGGCCGCTCGTTGCCACATGTCAAGGAGATGCTGATCCCTGCCGCCTGGGAGAACGTCCCCGACCTCGACCCCGACCTGGCCGCCTTCTACGCCTACCACGCCTTTCTCACCGAGCCCTGGGACGGCCCGGTCGCCATCGCCGCCACCGACGGCTCTTCGCTGCTCGCCGGGATGGATCGAAACGGGCTACGTCCCGCCCGCTGGTCGATCACGCCCGACGTGCTCCTCGTTGCCTCCGAAGCCGGGGTCTGCCCCGAAGAGGAGGAGAGGGCCACCGCCAACGGCCAGCTCGGCCCGGGCGAGCTGATCGTCTTCGACGGTGAGTCGGGCGAGGTGCAGCACTCCGATCAGGTCAAGGCGACCCTGGCCGCGGCCCGTCCCTACGGCGACTGGATCAACACCGAGACCCTCCGCATCCAGGCCTCGTTCGACGCGCTGGCCGATGATCGCTTCGACGCCGCCGCACTGAGCCGGGTGTTCGGCTACACCGCAGAGGAGCGGCGGCTGATCATCGCCGACATGGCCCGGGGAGACAATCCCCTGGGGGCGATGGGGGACGACACCGGGCTGGCGGTCCTCGCCTCCAAGCCGCGCAGGCTCACCCAGTACTTCCACGAGCAGTTCGCCCAGGTGACCAACCCCCCGATGGACCCGATCCGGGAGAAGCTGGTCATGTCACTCCGGATCCAGCTCGGCCGGCGCGGACCACTGCTCGAGGACACCCCGCAGCAGGCCCACCTCATCGAGCTGGCCAGCCCGATCCTCTCCGACGGTGAGCTGGAGGCGATCGTCCGCTCCGGAGACCCACGCTTCTTCTCCCATTGGATCGCCACCACCTGGGCGGTGGCCGACGGTCCCGAGGGGATGGAGCGACGTCTCGATGAGATCTGCGAGGAGGCGGCCCAGGCGGTGAAGCTGGGGGCGACCATCATCGTGCTCTCCGACCGGGAGACCGAGGCCACCCGGGCTCCGGTTCCGATGCTTCTCGCCTTGGGGGCTGTCCACCACCATCTCATCGATCAGGGTGTGCGGGGATCGGTGTCGCTGGTCGTGGTCTCCGGCGAGCCGCGCGACCCGCACGACCTGGCCTGTCTGATCGGGTTCGGGGCATCGGCGGTCAACCCCTATCTCGCCATCGAGCATGCCCGTGACCTGGCTGCCTCCGGCGCCATCGACGACGAACCGGTGGCTGCACAGGAGAACTTCCGCGATGCGATGGAGGGCGGGCTGCTCAAGATCATGTCCAAGATGGGGATCTGCACCCTGTCCGCCTATCGCGGCTCCGAGCTGTTCGAGGCGATCGGGCTCTCCGAGCACGTCTGCCGCAAGGCGTTCCGCAACGCCCCCCGCCGGCTCCGCGGGGTCGGGTTGCGCGAGATCGCCCGTCAGGCATTGCAGCGGCACGCCGCCTACGCCGACGGCTCCCCGGAGCCGGGAGGGTTCTACAAGCACCGGCGCGGCGCCGACATCCATGTCACCAGCCCCATGGTCGTTCTCGGCGTGCAGAAGGCGGTTCGGTCCGGAGATCCCGAAGACTGGGACAAGTACGTCGAGATGATCTCGGACCGGGAACCGGCCTTGGTGCGAGACCTGCTCACCTTCGTGCAGAGGGAGCCGGTGCCCCTCGACGAGGTGGAGCCGGTGGAGGCGATCATGCGTCGGTTCACCACCGCGGCGATGTCGCTCGGGGCCCTGTCCAGCGAGGCCCACGTCGCCCTGGCCGAGGCGATGAACCAGATCGGCGGGCACTCCAACTCCGGTGAGGGCGGCGAGGACCCGATCCGGTGCGGAACGCCGATGAACTCGGCGATCAAACAGGTTGCCTCAGGACGTTTCGGGGTGACCCCGTCCTATCTCGACTCGGCCGACGAGCTCCAGATCAAGATGGCCCAGGGCTCGAAGCCCGGCGAGGGGGGCCAGCTCCCCGGCCACAAGGTCTCCGAGGAGATCGCCCGTCTCCGCTACACCGAGCCCGGGGTGACCCTGATCTCACCGCCGCCTCACCACGACATCTACAGCATCGAGGACCTTGCCCAGCTCATCTACGACCTGAAGGCGTTCAAGCCCACGGCGCGGGTCTCGGTCAAGCTGGTCAGCGAGCCCGGGGTGGGGACGATCGCGGTCGGTGTGGCCAAGGCCGACGCCGACGTGATCACCATCTCCGGGTCGGAAGGAGGGACGGGCGCCTCCCCGCTGGTCTCGATCAAGCACGCCGGGTCGCCATGGGAGCTGGGGCTGGCCGAGGCGCATCAGGTCCTGACCGCCAACGGGCAGCGTCACCGGGTCCTCCTCGAGACCGACGGCGGTCTTCGCACCGGTCGTGACATCGTGGTGGCGGCGTTGCTCGGTGCGGAGCGATTCGGGTTCGGGACGCTTCCCCTGCTGGCGATGGGCTGCAAGATGGTGCGTCAGTGCCATCTCAACACCTGCCCGGTCGGCATCGCCACCCAGAACGAGGACCTGAGAGCAAAGTTCACCGGCTCCGCCGACCAGGTGGTGCTCCTGTTCCGACGTCTCGCCGAGGAGGCGAGACGTCACATCGCCGCCCTCGGGGCCAGATCGATCGAGGAGCTGGTGGGCCGGGCCGACCTACTCCGCCCCGTCGACCCCCGGCATCCGCTGTCCGCAGACCTGTCGGCGATGCTGATCGCCTCCAGCGGCGGCAAGAGGCATGAGGGCTACCGCAAGATCCCGCTCTCCGATCTCTCGGTCCGGCTGGTGGCGGACAGCGCGGAGGCGATCGCCAGCAAAGCGCCGATCGAGCTCTCCTATCGGATTCGAAACGTCGACCGCACCATCGGCTCCCGTCTCTCCGGCGAGATCACTGCCCGACACGGGAGCGACGGCCTTCCCGAGGGCACCATCGTGGTCAGGTTCGAGGGGACCGCCGGCCAGAGCTTCGGGGCGTGGTTGTGTCGAGGCGTCGATCTTCATCTCGCCGGCACCTCCAACGACTACCTGGGCAAGGGGATGGGCGGCGGCCTGATCTCGGTCTCCCCGCGTCGTCCCAACGGGCAGGTGCCGCAGGCGGCGGGTAATGCGGTGCTCTACGGGGCAACCGGCGGCAGGGTGTTCCTCGCCGGCCGGGTCGCCCAACGTTTCGCGGTGCGCAATTCGGGCGCCACCGCGGTGATCGAGGGGTGCTCCGATCACGGCTGTGAGTACATGACCGGGGGAAAGGTGCTGGTGATC
>DATHUL010000007.1:0-1859 GCA_035462285.1 Acidimicrobiia bacterium | reverse complement strand
GCCCTGTTCCGAGGTGCGCCCTGGGTGATCTGTGGGGATGGGGCGACAGATGGGGATGTGGAACAGCTCAGTTCGATCGTTCGCTCGGTGGGGGCCAACCCGATCGTCATGTCTGCCCGGCGCCACGACCAGGTGGTCGCTGCGGTCTCCCACCTCCCCCATCTGCTCGCGGTGGCGCTGGTCAACACGGTGACCGACAATCCCGACGCCGCCGAGCTGGTGTCGGGGAGCTTTCGCGATCTGACCCGGGTCGCCTCGGCCGAGTCTTCCTGGTGGCCGGAGGTCCTCACATCCAACGCCGAAGCCGTCACCGGTGCCCTCGACGACCTGAGACGGAGCCTCGACGACCTCGAGGCCCGGGTCCGATCAGGCGACACCGACGGGCTGGCCGCGGCTCTGGGGCGAGCCCGGGCGCGCCGCGGGGCCATGGCGCCCCCGGTGGCGATCGTCCAGGTGGTCCTCCAGGACCGGCCCGGTGAGATCGCCGCCGTGGGCCACGCTCTCCAGACGAGCAAGGTCGATGTGCGCGACCTCCAGCTCCGCCATGCCGTTCATGGTGGAGGGGGAATCCTCAGTCTCTCGGTTCGGCCCGGTGAGTCGGAGACCCTCAAGGCGGCCCTGATCGAGGAAGGCTTCGACATCGAGATCGACGATTAGCCTCGCCGCTCCCCCGAACAGGAGCCCCGCTTGAAGTATTCGATAATGACCGAGCCGCAGACGGGAGGCACATACGAGGAGCTGTTGCGGGTAGCGCTCCTCGCAGAGTCCGAAGGTCTCCACTCCTTCGCCCGATCCGACCATCTCGCTTGGGACCGGGAACCGGCCCCGGACGCCACCGACGCCTTCGCCACCATGGGCGGGCTGGCCCGGGAGACCAAGACCATCCGGCTCTGCATTCTGGTGACTCCGATCACCTTCCGTCACCCGGCGATCATCGCCAAGAACGCGGCCACCATCGACCAGATGTCGGGCGGGCGGTTCGACCTGGGGGTCGGGACCGGATGGAACGATTTCGAGCACAAGGCACTCGGCATCCCCTTCCCCGAGTCGTCCGAGCGCTGGGCCCGTCTCGAGGACGCCATCGCTTATCTGGAAGCCGCCTTCGGCGAGGGACATGGCACCCACACCGGACCGTTCTACAGCCTCGACCTCGAGGTGAGACCCAAGCCGGCCGGGATCAGGCTGGTCGTGGGTGGAAGCGGACCGAGACGCACCCCCCGCCTCGCCGGCACCCACGGGGACGAATACAACTTCTTCATGTGCCCCGCCGACGAGGCAAGGGCGAAGATCGAGGTCATGCGTCAGGCGGCCGGAGAGCGGAGCGTGGAGGCGACGATGATGGGCCCGGTCACGGTCGCCGGGACCGACGCCGCCCTGGCCGACAGGCTGTTGGCGGCGGCGGGGCGACGGAACATCACCAGCGACGAGTTGATCTCGCGCTGGGAGAGGGCTGGGCTCATGTTCGGGACCCCGGGGAAGGTGCGGGAGAAGATCGCCGAGCTGGAAGAAGCCGGGGTGGAGAGGATCTATCTCCAATGGCTCGACCTCTCCGATTACGACGGGCTGGCCGAGATGCTGGAGCTGGTGCGCGGTTGAGCGGGCTTCCCGACGCAAGTCGACGTCTGGCGGCAATCGTCGACGGTTTCGAGATGGAGATCCGCCACTTCCCGGAAGGGACCAAGACAGCAGACGATGCGGCCCGGGCGATCGGCTGCGCAGTGTCGGCCATCGTCAAGTCGTTGGTGTTCGTCCTGGTCGACTCGGACGGCGGGGAGGAGCCGGTCGTCGCACTCGTCCCCGGCGATCTCCGACTCGACACCGAACGGCTGGCCGTCGTCGCCGGCGCCATCCGGTCGAGG
>DATHUL010000006.1:0-6009 GCA_035462285.1 Acidimicrobiia bacterium | reverse complement strand
TCGGCCCGGTCGCGGTGACGGGCGATCCGATGTCGGTCCCGGTCCCGGCATGGTCGTTGCCGGCGAGACAGGCAGCGAGGAGCAGGATCATGGCCCCGACCAGAAAGCGCATGCCCGCATTATCGGCAGCCATGGGTCGTTACCGTCGTCACGAATGCACCTACGAGCAGTGCTGCGAATGCCGGGAGGCGACACGGTCACCCGTGACACTGGCGACGGTCTCTGGGCCGCCCCTTGGGGCACGCCCGACGAGGTGGCACCGGCGGATTGCTGGGCGCTGCCCGGGCTCGTCGACGGACACGCCCATCTCGCCCGGGAGACGATGGACCGTCTTCCGGGCGATCCCGACGGGGCTGCGGAACGGGCGACGGCCGCGCTCGAGCACGGTGTCGGGCTGATCCTGGACAAAGGATGGCGGGATCTGACCGTGGTCGACCTGATCGGGCGGGTCCCGGCTCGGGACCGGCCCGAGATCGAGGCGGCAGGGGTGATCAACACCGTCGTGGGGGGCTACTGGGCGGGTTTCGCCCGGGAGATCGCACCTGGCGCCATCCGCTCCGCGGTGGGCGTGGCGGCGGTCGAGGGTCGGGGATGGGTCAAGCTGATCGGGGACTGGCCGCGGAAGGGGGTGGGCCCCTTGCCCAACTTCAGCGAGGAGGAACTGGCTGAGGCGGTCGCCGTGGCCGAGGGGCAGGGGAGCCGGGTGGCGGTGCACACGATGGCCCGCGACGTGCCGTCGATGGCGGTCCGGGCCGGGGTCCACTCCATCGAGCATGGGCTGTTCCTCGCTCCCAATGACCTCGAGATGCTCGGGGCGCGAGGCGGCATCTGGGTGCCTACCGTGATCCAGGTGGAGGCAGTGATTGGCCAGCTCGGGGCCGAGTCGTCTGGTGGGCGTCTTCTCAGGGAAGGTCTGGACGGGGTGAGATCGAACCTGAACCACGCAGTCGAATGCGGGGTCGTCGTCCTGACCGGCACCGACATGGCGGTCGGCACCCATCGGGTCGCCGAGGAGGCGATTCGGCTTTGGGAGATGGGGATGGCGCCCGGGGCGGTGGTCGACGCCGTGTCTCACGCCGGCTTCCGTGCGACGGGTCGCCCTCACGGCTTCGAGATCGGTGCACCTGCCGACGCGGTCCTGTTCGAACACGACCCGGCCCGTGACCCCAGGGTGCTGGCCCACCCGCGCCGGGTGATCCGCTACGGGCGCATCGTCCGGTGAGACTGGTCCTCGCCTCCGCCTCGCCTCGCCGCCAGGAGTTGCTCGACCGGCTCAGGCTCGAGTTCGAGATCCGTCCACCTGAGGTGGACGAGTCGCGGTTCCCCGACGAGGCGCCCGCCGCCTACGTGGAGCGGGTGGCCCGGTCCAAGGCGGAGGCGGTGGCCGGAGACGGGTTGATGGTGGTGGCCGCGGACACGGTCGTGGTCCACGAGGGGCGGATCATGGGCAAGCCGGGTCACCCGGAGCAGGCCAGGGCGATGCTTCGTCTCCTCCAGGGAGCCGTCCACGAGGTGTTCACCGGGCTGGCGGTCGCCTCCTGGGACGGTGGCGCCCGACTCAGATCGACGGTCGACATGGCCGAAGTCGAGTTCTTGCCGATGACCGAGGAGGAGATCGTGGGCTACGTGGACAGCGGTGAGCCGCTGGACAAGGCAGGGGGTTATGCCCTCCAGGGTCTGGGCGGGGCCTTCGTGAGCAGGGTGAACGGCAGCCCGTTCACCGTGGTCGGTATGCCCATCCACCTTCTCGCCCGTCTCCTCGCCGCCTCGGGAGGTGACATCGATGCCTTCAGAGTCAGGGCGTCGGGGTAGGTTTCCCCCATGAACCGAACCGCCTGGATCCTGGCCGGTCTGTTCGTTGTGATCGTCGTGGTCATCATCTTCCTGCTCGGCAACGACGAAGACGGCGATGGCACCACTACCACGGGCTCGGCTCCGTCCACCTCGCTGGCCGGAACCACGCTCCCCGGAGCCGGCCCCAGCACAACGGTCGGCGCCATCACTACCACCTCGTCGGCGACCACCACCACCACCCTGGCCACCACGACCACCACCGCCGCGGTCGAGGGGAACTGGAGCGACACCCCGTTGATCGTCACCGGCCCCGGCGCCCTGGGATGGTGGGACGGTTCGGGCTGGGTCCAGGCGGGCCAGGGGACGACTCTCCCCGTTGCCGGCGGCGAGGACTATCAGGTGGCATACCTCGGGTTGGAGGTGATCATCCCGGGGGGTGAGCCCACCACGGTCTGCGAGCCTCTGGACAACCCGGGGATCGTGTTCGAGAACGAAGCGGTCCTCGGTGATTGGCCCGGTCCTCTCGGGGTTGCGATCTCGGCGCCGTGGATCCTCGTCCCCCACCTGGTCGAGGAGATCGAGGACGACGGGACCTATGCGCTCTTCGCTTCCGAGATGTTGGCCGAACGCGGGTTGAACGTCCCCGAACCGTCGATCAAGCAGGTGATCCAGGTCGATCTGGAGGGCGACGGGATCAACGAGGTGCTGGTGGTTGCCGAGGATGTCACCGCCGGGTTGTTCGCCGAGGACGGCGACTACTCGATCGCCTTCATGCGACGCACGGTTCAGGGTGACGTCCAGACCGCCATCCTCGGAGAGTCGGTGATCGTGACCGCGGATAACCCGGTTGTGAACTCGTACTCGGTGGCAGCGGTGGCCGACCTCAATGGCGACGGCAGGATGGAAGTGGTACTGACCACCGCCTATTACGAGGGCATCGGAGTAGAGGTCTGGGAGTATGTGAACGACGACCAGGGGTTGGTCCCGCAGATCTCGGTGGGATGCGGCGTCTGATGGACAACCCGTTCCTCACCCGACCCACCTTCGTCGGGCACATCGGGATCGAGTTGACCGAGGCGTCGACCGACTCCTGCCAGGGCAAGGTGGTGATCAACGAGAACCATCATCAGCCATATGGGGTGGTCCATGGCGGGGTCTACTGCACCCTGATCGAAACCCTCGCCTCCACCGGCGCCGCCCTCTGGGCGATGGAGAACGGGATGGCCGGTTGCGTCGGGGTGTCCAACCAGACCGATTTCATCAGGGCCACCACCGAGGGCGTCCTGATCGGGGAGGCGACTCCGATCCATCGCGGGCGAACCCAGCAGCTCTGGCAGGTGACCGTGACCCGGGAATCCGACTCCAAACTCGTCGCCCGGGGCCAGGTGCGTCTCCACAACGTCGCCTCGATCGACTTCTAGCCCGCCCCGGTCCCTTACCCTTTCCCAATGCTTCGCCTCGGCGCCCTAGCCGTCGACCCGCCCGTGGTGCTCGCCCCCATGGCCGGGATCACCAACGCCCCGTTCCGGCGTCTGTGCCGGGAGTACGGGGCGGGGCTCTACGTCTCCGAGATGATCGGCGCCCGTGGCCTGGTCGAGGGTGACGAGAAGACCCGCGACCTGGCTCGATTCGCCCCGGACGAGAACCCCCGCTCGGTACAGCTGTACGGGACCGATCCCGGTTCGCTCGGCGAAGCCGTCGCCTATCTGGTCGAGGTGGGGCAGGTCGACCACATCGACATGAACTTCGGGTGTCCCATGGGCAAGGTGACACGGCACGGGGGTGGCGCCGCACTTCCCTGGAAGCGCGACCTGTATCGATCCATCGTCCGGGCCGCGGTGTCGAACGCAGGCCCGGTCCCGGTCACGGTCAAGTTCCGCAAGGGAATCGACGACCAGCACCTCACCTATCTCGAATCGGGTCTCATCGCCGAGGACGAGGGTGTGTCCGCGGTCGCTCTGCATGCCCGCACCGCCCGTCAGCTCTACTCGGGGGAGGCCGATTGGGACGCCGTCGCCAGGCTCAAGGAGACGGTCACCACCATCCCGGTCCTGGGCAACGGGGACATCTGGACCGCCGACGATGCGGTGGCGATGATGAGACGCACCGGATGCGACGGCGTTGTGATAGGCCGGGGTTGTCTCGGCCGCCCCTGGTTGTTCGGCGACCTGACCGCCGCCCTGGCCCGGCAACCGCAACCGCCTGCTCCGACCTCGGGGGAGGTGGCCCGGGTCATGATCCGGCACGCCGGGCTGCTGGTCGATCATTTCGGGGAGCGAGTCGGGCTCAGCCTCTTCCGCAAGCACCCCTCCTGGTACCTCAAGGGATTCGCCGCCGGCCCGAGGATGCGCGACGCCCTGGCCCGTGTCGAATCGGTGGACGGGGTCGAGGAGATCCTGTCCCGCTGGGACCCCGATCTTCCCTTCCCCGAGGAGGCCCACCGCATGGTCCGGGGCCACTCCCACGGCCCCCGCCCAGTCCGCCTCCCCCACGGCTTCCTCGACCACCGCCGAGGAGACCGCCTCGGTCGTGAGGCAGAGCAGGTGGTGAGCGGGGGCTGACCGCGTTCCTAATGCAGGGCGTCACGCATATGTGACGAGCTGCATTGAGAAAGACAGGACTAACGCTCTGCGTAGCCGGCGACCGCGGAGAGCAGCAGATGGGCCATGACGTCGAGGGTGAGGCCGTCGCGGTCGGCTTCCGCATCGACCTCGACGAAGTCCATGGCCGTCACCTTGGGATGACGGGCACACCGTCGAACTCCCTCGGCCAGGTCGCGGACGCTCATTCCGCCCGGCCGCGCTCCCGGGCACGCCGGAGCATGAGCTCGATCGAGGACGTCGACGTCGACGTCGACGTAGATCACGTCGCACTTCACGGTGAGGACGGTCAGGGCGTCCTCGACCACGGACCCGATGCCGCGTTGCTCGATGTCCCCGATGGTGAGCACAGTGACTCCCTGCTCCTCGCAGTATTCGCGGTACGCGGCCGAGTTGGCGAAGGAGTGGATGCCGATCTGGGCCACATTGGGCCCGGGCAGCCCGTCCTCTTCGATGAGCCCTCTCACCGGTGAGCCGTTGCTCGGGCCCAGGTCGAGGGTGCGAACGTCGTGGTGGGCGTCGAAGGTGATGAGACCGACCCGCTTCGATTCCCTCGACTTCGCTCTGACCAGAGGACGGGTGATGGCATTGTCACCGCCCAGGAAGAGGGTGAGAGGGACCGGCTCCAGCTCGGCGGCCAGTTCCTCGACGGCTCCCAGGATCTGGTGCATGTCCAACTCGGAGACGGGCCAATTGCCCTCGTCCCTGACCGTTACCGCACTGAAGTCGACCCCCCACTCACCGTGATACGTGGAGAAGCGGCTGAGACGCCGACGTAGCTCGAGCGGGGTCAGGTCGGCATGGGAAGGGGAGAGCGAGGCCCGGGAGGAGGGCACCCCGACCACGAGGATCTCGGGGGTGTCGTGATCCTGGGCCAGCCAGATGTCGGCCCGCGGCCAGTGTGGGTCGTTGATAGCCATGGCAGCGACAGGGTATAGACCCCGCGCTCCTCGGGCGCGATGGGCTGAGCGTCCTCAGCGCTTTGGGTCTATTGGCCCTGTTCACCCCGAACGGCGCCGACCCACAATCGGAGCGGATGGCCACCCGAAGGTGGGGCCATCCGGAATGGAGGTGGTCTTCGTGGCAACGCTTCTCGAGCGTCGTGAGACGGAGGTCACCCGGATGCAGCCGCGGTCCTACATCACCGAATGGGTGATCGGGATCGTCGGCGTGCTGGCAGGAGTCGTGGGGGCGTGGATGTACTACGTGCCCACAGACTGGTTCCTGGGCGGACTGGCCGAAGGTTGGTACCTCGGCATGTTCGTCGGGGCCGGGGTGCTGTTGGCAGCCGCATTCGGGCTCTTCGCCCGCGGCATGCTGAGAGAGGACCGGGTTTGGACGACCAGGGTGATCGTGATGACGATCCTCGGCGTCCTCGCCGTGGCCGGAGCGGTGACCTTCGGCTTGATCTGGATCCTCTGAGCGGTATGCCAGAGCCGGGGCCCCCCGCCCAAGGGGGCCCCGGCCCATCTCGTCCAGGGGTCGATTGATGTACACCGGATACGGATTGGTGATCGGGGCGGCCCTGGGGCTGCTGATAGGAACCCTCTTCTCGACCGCGCTGTGGATCGCCCCGGCCATAGGGGCCGGTCTCGGGTTGGTGGTCGGAGCCGTC
>DATHUL010000005.1:0-6302 GCA_035462285.1 Acidimicrobiia bacterium | reverse complement strand
GTTCGACCTGGTCTACCTACCGGCGGTCACACCATTGCTGACCGCGGCGAGCGAGCGAGGCCTGGCTGCGGTGAACGGCATCGGCATGCTGGTCGCCCAGGCGGCGATCGCCTTCGAACGGTGGACCGGGGTCGCAGGTGCGGAGGATGTCATGCGTCTTGCGGTGGAGCAACTGGGCCAGGACCGGACGACAGAGGCATAGCTCCCGCCCGGCGCGGGGTCAGTCCCAGTCGAGAAAGGCGGGCAGTCTCCCCGAGTTGCGGAGACTTCCCACCACCCCCAGGGGGAAGAACAACAGCACCACGAGCAACAGCACACCGACCACGACGATGTTCAACGAGGTTTCGCCGAACTGTCTCACCGCGAACTCGTCGACGGCGAAGATGAGCACCGCCCCCACCACCGGCCCGGCCACGGTGCCCCGGCCACCGATGATCGCCATCAGGACCATCCGGGCGGCTATGGCGATGGCGAGGAAGGCGACGGGTCGGAGATAGGTGAGGGTGTATCCCCAGATCGCGCCGACGGATCCGATGAAGAATGCGCTGAGGGCAAAGGCCGTCACCTTGTAGGCGCGGGTATTGATCCCGGCCACCTCGGCCTTGGTCTCGTCCTGGGAGATGGCGCGCAACCCGAGCCCGAACTTGCTGTGGGCCACCCGATGCGAGAGGTAGACCGAACCGATCGCACCCAACGCCATGGCGTAGTAGAACGGCGCCTTGAGCCACTCCACCGGGAAGGAGGCGAGGGGGAGGTTGACCCCGTCGGTGCCTCCCACGAACTCCCAGTTGTCGAGGAACAACAAGGTGAGGAACAGCAGGGCGATGGTGGAGATGATGAACGCGGGTCCCCTGGTGCGCAGAGTGATCAGCCCGGCCACCACCCCGAACGCCACTGCCGCCAATCCGGCCAGGGGCGCGGTCAGGAATGGGGACAAGCCCCAATGGATCAGGATCATGCCCGAGACGTAACCGCCGATGGCGTAGAAGACGGCATGGCCCAGCGAGATGTACCCGGCGAAGCCCCCGATGATGTTCCAGCTCGACGACATCGCGATCCACATGAGCAAGACGATCCCGAGCTGCATCACATAGTTGTAGGAGGGGAAGACGGACCGGGCGATCAGGGGGAAGAGCAGGACCAGCGTCAGGATGACAATCACCGCCACCCGCCGCGCCGTTCTTCCGGAGGCGGGCTGAGGCTCCTCGGGCACGGTCTCCGCCTCGACCGGATTCTCGACGATGGGGAGATCGGACATCAGAGCCTCATCTTTGCGCCGAAGAAACCTTGAGGACGGACCAGGAGAATTAGGAACAGGGCTAGGTAGAACGCAATCGGAGACCAGGTGGCCCCGAACGTGTCGCTGACGAATGCGGCGGCCACCGCCAGTATCAACGCCCCAAGCACCGCTCCCTTGATGCTCCCCATCCCGCCGAGGACGATGAGCGCCAGCATCAAGGCGATCCACTGCCAGTGCTTGGACGGGAAGAAGGGGAAGATGAAGCTGACCAGCGACCCCGACGCCCCGGCCAGGGCCAGACCGACGCCAAAGGCCAGGGCCGAGATCCTGCGCACGTTGATTCCGACGATCTGGGCCGCGGCCCGATTCTGGGTTGTGGCGCGGATGGCCCGACCGGTCCGCGTCAGCTGGAGAAACACCCACAACCCGGCGAGCAGGGTCAGGCTGACCGCCATCGCGTAGAGCTGCCCGGTGGGGACGAACAGCTGGCTGTCCCCGATGGGAAACCGGAAGGCATCCATCACGTAACCCGGACGCGCCTGTCGGAAGATGCCGGTGAAGATGAAGGCGAGAAGCCCTTCCACGATCAGCGCCACCCCGAACGTGAGGAGGACGGTCATCTCCACATATCGATGGGAGCCCTCGATTCTGGGGAAGAGGAGGAGGTAGAGCCCGACGCCAAGCCCGAACATCACCGGCATGGTGACGAGGGCGGAGAGGATCGGGTCCAGGCCGAACCTGTCGAACAGGAGGAGGGTGATGTATGCCGCCACCAGGATCAGAGCGGCATGGGCGAGATTGACGATGCGCATCACACCGAAGAGGAGAGTCAGCCCGGAGGCCATGAGGGCGTAAACCCCTCCGAGGAGGAGGCCCAGGATCAGCACTTGGAGGAGACTGATCACAGTAGGTGCTCTTTCCGGGCCAGTTGCTTTCCCAGGTACAGTTCGCGGATCCTCGGGTCGGCCAGGATGCCGTCGGCCGGCCCCTCGAACTCCTTCGATCCCAGGTCGAGCACGATTCCCCAATCCGAGCTCTCCAGTCCTTTCACCGCGTTCTGCTCGACCAGGACGACGGTTATGCCCAGGGCGCCGAAACCCCGGATCCTCTCGAAGATCAGGTCTGCGACCATCGGGGCGAGACCGAGACTGGGCTCGTCGATCATCAGCACCTTGGGCTCGATCATCAGCGAGCGTCCCAGGGCCACCATTTGTTGCTCCCCACCGGACAGTGTCCCCGCGTTCTGGCTCTGCCGGTCCGCCAGGGCCGGGAATGCCTCGAAGACCAGATCGAGACGTTGCCGGATGAGCTGTCGGTCAGGGACCAGGTAGGCACCCATCGCCAGGTTTTCCCGGACGGTCATGGTGGGGAACAGGCTCGGGTCCTGGGGGACGAAGCAGACCCCCGCCGCCAGCATCTGATCGGGCCGAAGACCATTCACCTTCGACCCCTGGAACACGATCTCGCCCGAGCGGGGCTCGAGTATCCCTGCGATCGCCCGGAGCAGGGTCGACTTGCCCGCCCCGTTCGGCCCAACGATGCAATACGAAGTGCCCTCCTCGATGGTGACGCTGACTCCGGTGAGGATGTCCGGGCCCGCTCCGTACCCCGCCACTACTTCCTTGACTTCGAGAAGGGCCATCTACACCCTCCCCAGATAGGCATCGAGAACGGTGTCGTCCTCTTGGATCACACTCGGGGACCCTTCGGTGAGGACCTCGCCATGCGCCATCACGATGATCGAGTCGCACAGACTCATCACCACATCCATGTTGTGCTCCACGATCAGGTATGTGATCCCCGATTTGTTGAGCTCCCTTATGTGATCCATGACACGTTCCAGCAAGGCCGGGTTGACGGCGCCGGCCGGCTCGTCGAGCAGCACCAGACGAGGCTCGGGCATCAGCACCGCGGCGAACTCGAGCAGCTTCTTCTGGCCGTACGAGAGCGACCGGGCTGGAGATGTGGCGAGACGCTCGATCCCGACGAAGGCGAGAAGATCCATGGCCCGCTCCTGCTCCCGCTGCAAGATGCGCGAACCGAGGAGACTCCGGATCCCGCTCGTCGGTGAGCCGACCACCATGTTCTCCAGGACCGAGAGGTCACTTAGCTCGCGGGTGATCTGAAAGGTCCGGCTGATCCCGAGCCGGGTCACCTTGTGCGGCATCAAACCGGTGATGTCGGTGCCGCCGAAGGTCACTTTGCCCGCATCGGGGGGGACGATGCCGTTGATGACATCGAACGCGGTCGTCTTGCCCGCCCCGTTGGGGCCGATGAGACCGGTGATCGATCCTTCCGCAACCCCGAAAGAGCAGTCACGAACGGCCTGAACCCCTCCATAGGACTTGCTGATCCCTTCCACCTCGAGAAGACGTTCTATGAGCTCACTCCGATCCGGGCTGGTGGCGACTGCGTGCCATCTGCGCCGCTACTGGATAGCAGGCGCGGCATGGCGATGACGAGACGACGAGGGGGCAGACCACGGGTCTGCCCCCTCATGTCACTGTTACCACTCTGCCTTCGGGTAGACCAGATCGGTGGTTCCCGGGAACTCGCCGACCGGGAAGATGAAGTTGAGGTCTCCATCCTGCCATTGAGTCAGGTTGTAGTCCCGGTCTATGGGGAGGCCCTTCTCGTCCCAATGGAACTCGCCGAGCACTGTCGTCACCGGATCGTCGGCGGTCCGAGACCGCAGCCAATCGGCGATCGCCGCATTGTCGGTGGTGCCGGCACCCTCGATTGCCTGGACCATGCCCTGACACACAGAGAACGGGATCGCTTCGTCTTCATCCGGCGGCCGCCCGTGCACCCCTTCGAAAGCGGCGACGAAGTCCGCATTCGAGAAGGTCTCACCGCCCAGGACCGCGTCGATCTCCAGGCTGGCATGCCAGGCGGTGTGGATGGCGATGTGGTTCTCGGCCCCGGCGAGGAGGTCGGCGAACTCGGACTGGGCTCCCTGCGACATGTACATGTAGGAAGGCTGATGACCCACGGTCTGCAGTGCCTGGACCAATGCCACCGCCTCGTCGACCGAAGCGGTCGAGGCGAAGATCGCCTCTGCCCCTGACTGCGCGATCGAGTTGGCGAAGGTGAGCCAGTCGGTGAAGCCCTCGGCCCATGCATCGTCCATCACCACCTCGATCCCGGCCTCGGCCAGGAACCCTGGGGCGAGATCGGCGACCACGTTGCCGTCGGGATCGGTGACCTCACCACCGAGCAGCCCGTTGGCGATGCCCGAGGCGAACGGGTCGTCGGCCCACACCACCGCCGCCGTGGCGGGTAGGGCGTCCATGACACCCTGCTCCAGGTAGTAGGCCATTGCGTTGGTCGAGGCCCGACCTATGCCTTCGGCCGGTCCCTGCTGGAAGTAGAACATGTTCTGGAAGCCGCGCTCCCAGATCCGTTGTGCGCCACCTGACGGAACCGGGTAGACCATCCCGTTCTGCTCGGCGATGGCCGAAGTGGGGCCGGTGATCAGGCTGGAGAAGGTGCCGAGGAGGACATCGGCCTCGTCGACGAATCGCTCGTACTGGGTCACGGCCGTCTCCGGTACCGACTGGTTGTCCTCGACCTCGAGCACGAGTTCACGTCCCAGCACACCGCCCTGTTCGTTGATCAGGTCGACACACAACTGGTAACCGTCCTGGTGTTTGATCGCCGGGATCGAGAACCCGCCGGTCAGCGGCAGCGATGTCGCCATCACGATCGGGTCGGTGTCGCCCTCCGGGACCGTGGTGTCACCTGCCGGGACCGTGGTGTCACCGGCCTCGCCGGCGGTGGTCGTGACGTCACCATCACCGGCAGTGGTTGTGGTATCGGCTGCGTCTCCGCAGGCCGAGACCACCAACGCCATCGCGGCGAGGGTCACGGCCGCCAGTCTCCACGCTTTCATAGCCTCTTCTCCTCCATAGTCAGCACCGCCGAGTGCGGCCAGCAAACGATTGTATTGTCGCCTCGGCTCGGGCGTCAACCATCCTCGGCAATCGCTTGCTGCCAGCGAGAACAACCGAGTCGACCGGGCCGAAGCGTCCCCCCGGTCCGAGGTCATCGACCGTCGAAGTCGGGCTCGCGCTTGTCGAGGAAGGCCCGGGCTCCCTCGACCATGTCATCGGTGTCGAACACCCGCCCCGATGCTTCGGTCTCGGCGAGCAGACCGTCGTCGAGGGACAGATCGAATGCGAGATCGACCAGTCGCTTGGCCTCCCTCACCGCGATGGGCCCCTTGCCCGCGATCCCCTCGGCCATCTCCCGGGCCGAGGTCTCGGCCTGACCTGGCCCCACCACCCGGGTGACCAGCCCGATGCTCGCCGCAGTGCCGGCGTCGATGATCCGGCCGGTCAGGATCAACTCCTTGGCCATGCCCAGACCGACCAAGCGGGGAAGACGCTGGGTGCCCCCCGAGCCGGGTATCACCCCGAGGCCAACCTCCGGCATGCCGAATCTCGCCTTCTCGGAGACGACGCGCAGATCGCAGCAGATGGCCAGCTCGAGACCCCCTCCCAATGCATCACCCTCGCAGGCGGCAATGGTGGGCATCCCCAGTTCGGCCAGACGCCGGTAGACCGCCTTCTCGAGGACGACCTTGCCCTCGAGGGCGCGCCCGCGCAGCCCTTCGAACTCGGAGACGTCCGACCCGGCGCAGAACGCCCTCTCCCCTCCCGCCACCACCACCGCCCTCACCCCTGGATCGTCTGCCACCATCGCCAGCACCCGATCCAACTGGCGGGTCAGCTCGACCGTGACCAGATTGAGCGGAGGGTTGACCAGACGGATCGTGGTGACCGCCCCGCCCGACACCTCGACCAGGCTCATGACGTCGAACCGTAGGCACTGGCCAAGCCCATCGGCCCTTCGGCGAAGACACGAGGGTCGATCGTGCCGAGCGGATCGGCCACCGCCGGCTCGAAATCCATGTGCGCCAGGACGTCCCCTTCAACGTCGATCCCTTCGGCGACCTCGATCAGGGTCACCGCTCCCTCGACCAGGGCGAACACCGCTCGCTCGGTGATGTACATGACCCGCTGATCGGGGCCGGCCCCGGGGCCGGTGAACGACACCTCGG
>DATHUL010000004.1:0-10135 GCA_035462285.1 Acidimicrobiia bacterium | reverse complement strand
TGTCCGCCACCGAGTCGGCGGCGATCAACAACACGATGCTGATCCAGATCGGCCTGCTCGCCTGGCTATTCCTCGACGAGACTCCTGGCCCACTCGACGTGGTCGGGATGGTCGCGGTCTCGGTGGGTGTCTACCTTGCCTCGCGACCCCGAGTCGAAACGAGTGTCGAAGGATGAGCAGATACCTGATCCCGGTGCGTGGCGAGCGTCTTCCCCGGCGTCTGGTGCACCTGATCGTCGGGCTGGTCCTGTTCGGCATCGGGATCGGGTTGATGCTGCAGTCGGACCTCGGTGTCCCCCCCTGGGATGTGCTCCATCAGGGTCTGGCCCGCCGCTTCGGGATGAGCGTTGGGGTGTGGTCGATCATCGTCTCGGTGGGTGTCCTGGTGCTCTGGCTCCCCCTGCGCGAGCCCTACGGCCTGGGGACGCTGCTCAACGCGGTGATCATCGGAGTGGTCATCGACATCACCGCCCTCGGCCTCCCCGAGGCCAACTCCACCGGTGTCGCCTGGGTGATGCTGATCGGCGGTGTGCTACTGATCGGGGTCGCCTCCGGTCTCTACATCGGCGCCAACCTCGGCCCCGGGCCCAGGGACGGGCTGATGACCGGCATCGCCCGGAAAGGCCCGTCGATCAGACTCACCCGCGCCGTCATCGAGATCGCGGTCCTCACCGCCGGTTGGATCCTGGGAGGAACGCTGGGAATCGGGACCCTGGTCTTCGCGTTGGGGATCGGGCCATTGGTCCAGTACTTCCTCCCCCGTCTCGACCTGGCACCGTCGGTCGAGATCGACCCCTTCGAGCACCCTGCCCGATAGGGTGGTGCGGCTCAGCGGATCTGGTGGGGGAACACCGTCCACAGACTGGCCAGGGCCAGACCGGCCACCACCCCGATCCTGACCAGGTCGGGCCACGATCCCTGCCATACCGCCAGGGCCACCATCCAGGGCAGCCCCACGGTCCAGGCGAGGAAGTGGTTGGTCACGGGAAGGGCGTCGACCCAATCCCATGCCCGGGGCAGGATCGCCGGCTCCAGCCAGGCGGCAAGGGCGAATCCGACCCAGAGCACCCCGACCGCGGTCAACAGCACCAGGTTGAGGATGAGGAAGCCCCGGGTCCCCGCCCCCTGATGAGACTCCGCCGAGACACGCCACCCGCCGACATCGAGACGATCCGAATAACCCACGACTGCCTCCCAGGTCGTCGTCACGATTCAACATAGGCGGTCGGGTCCCTGGTAGGGGCGGAAGACCAGTCCTCTCGAGCGCGAATGTGTCGGATCAGGACGATGCGAAGCGGCCGGAGACGGTTACCGTGAGCGCGGTGAGCGCGACCTGGGAGGACGACGAGGGGAGCCTGGACCCCCTGTCACAGGAGGACGAGGGAAATCACCGTCTCCGCGTCTACGTGTCCTCCACTCTGGGCGAGTTGAAGTCGGAGCGTGAGGCGGCCAAGTCGGCGATCAAGTCGCTTCGGCTCGTCCCGGCGGGCGTCGATCTCGGTGGCCTTCCCGGCCAGGACAGCCCCGCCATGGAGCAAGCCGACATATTCGTCGGCATCTATTGGCAGTCCTATGGGTGGACGACCGAGGACAGCCCGGTTTCAGACCTGGAGAAGGAGTACGACCTGGGTGCGGGTCTGCCTCGCCTGGTCTACGTCAAGGAGCCTGCCGCCGAGCGGGACGAGGGTCTGACCCGTCTCCTCGACAAGATGAAGGGCGACGGCTCGCCGGCCCGGTCGTTCGAGTCCCCAGGCGACCTGGCGGAGATGCTGGTGGAGGACCTGGCGGCTCTCATCGCGGACCGATTCGCCACACCGGAGCCCGCTCCTGGCTCACTCCCACTGGGCACGCTCACCTTCTTGTTCGGGGATGTGGCCGGATCGACCGCGCTGGTCGAGCAGCTCGGCATCTCCTACTCCGAGGTGCTCACCGGCTATCACGACATGGTCTCGGGGGCGGCACGGCGGCACGGCGGCACCGTGGTCGACCTGGAAGGGGAGCGGGTGTTCGTGGTGTTCCAGGATGCGTTCGAGGCGGTGCGGGCCGCAGTCGAGATCCAGACCGACATGGCCCGGCGAGACTGGCCCCAATCGGTCGAGGTCCGGGCTCGGCTCGGTCTTCACACCGGTACCGCCCGGATCGGGTCCGGTGGCTACGTGGGGCTCGATGTGCATCGGGCGTCGCGGGTGGCCTCCACCGCCCACGGTGAGCAAATCGTCGTCTCCGCTCCGGTGAGGGAGCTGGTCGAAGACCATCTCGCCGAGTCGGGATGGCAGATGAGGGAGCTCGGCTCCTATGCCCTCAAGGGCCTGTCCCGCGCCGAGAGACTGTTTCAGGTCGAGGCCCCCGGTCTGCGGACCCACTTCCCGCCCCCGCGCGCCCGTTCAACGACACGGGTGCGGCTTCCGACCTCCCAGAACCGGCTGGTAGGGCGGGAGAAGGAGTTGGGCGAGCTGGTCGACATGCTGGAACGCGCCCACGTCCGGCTTGTCACCATCGTCGGGCCGGGTGGGATCGGGAAGACCCGTCTTGCCCTATCCGTGGCCGAAGGGTTGTCCCCCTCGTTCCCCGACGGGGTCTTCTTCGTCAACCTGGCTCCACTCACCGACGCCTCCCCGGTCCTCCTCGCCATCGGCGACGCCGCCGGAATCCCGATCGAAGGCGAGGCGATGGAGTCGTTGTCCGGCGAGTTCCAGGACCAGCAGGTCCTCTTGTTCATGGACAACTTCGAGCAGGTGGTCGATGCCGGGCCCTCCCTCGGCGACCTGCTCGCCCGAAGCCCCGGGCTGAAGGTGCTGGCCACCAGTCGCGTGCCGTTGCGGATCATGAGTGAGTACGAGTACATGCTCGAGCCGCTCGGGCTGCCACCCGCCGACGCGGAGCGGCTCGACTCCATCTCGACGTCGGACGCAGTCCGACTCTTCATGGAACGTGCGCTCGCGGTTCTGCCCGGGTTCTCTATCGACGAGGAGAACGCCTCGCCGGTGGCAGCCATCGTGCGCAAGGTCGAGGGTCTGCCCCTCGCCATCGAGCTGGCCGCGGCCCGGCTCCGCATGCTCAGCCCGAAGGCGCTGTCCGATCGTCTCGGCAAGTCCTTCGACGCCCTCGGCGCCGGCGGGGCGGACGTCCCCAGCCGGCAACGCACCCTCGACGCCGCCATCGATTGGAGCTACCAGCTCCTGACCCGGGAGGAGCAGACCTTGTTCTGCCGGCTCTGTGTCTTTCACGGCGGCTTCACCGTCGAGTCGGCCCAGGAGGTCGCGGTCGAGAGCGGTGACGCGGTCGACCAGCTGATGGTCCTGGTGGAGAACAGCCTGATCCTGGCCGGCTCGGGCGGCGAAGGCGGACTTCGCATGCTGGCGCCGATCCGGGAGTTCGGTCTCCGTCGCCTCCACGAGTCGGGGGAGTACCAGTCGATCAAGCAGAAACACGCCGGGTATTTCGTCAGGTTGGCCGAGGAGGCCCTCCCCGACCTGCGTGGTGTGAAACAGGCGGCGATGGTGGAGCGACTGGCCGCCGACTGGAACAACATCGACGTGGCCGCCACCTGGCTGCTGGAACAGGAGGCTCACGAGCCCCTGGTACGTCTCACCTACGGGCTCTGGGTCTACCTCTGGGTCGGGAACCACGTCAAGGACGGGAGCAGGTGGCTCGGCACCGTGGACGACAGCGGGTTGAGCGCGTTGCTCGCCGGCAGATGCTGGTTTCTCAGGGCCGGGATCCTCTACGAGACCGGCGAGTACGCATCGTCCAAGGAGGCCGTGGCGAAAGCGCTGGCCATCCTCGAAGTCAACGGCGACATCGACAGTCACAACTGGGCCGACTTCCTCGCCACTCTGCTCATGCCGGTGTACGGGGAGGACCCGGCCGAGATCGGGCGTCGCCTCGAGCTGGCACTGGGGAGATTCCGGGGCTTCGAGGATCGCTGGGGTGAGGGCTATGCCCTGATCGCCCTCGCCATCCTGGCCGGGTCCAACGGCGACTACGCCAGCGCGGAGCGATACCAGCTGGAGACCCGGGAGCTGGGTCAGGCGCTCGGGAACGGTGCGTTGATCGGGCTGGCCGAGGCCCAACTCGGTTTCACCTATGTGGCCGCGGGGCGTACCGGCGAAGCGCGCGAGGCCTTGCGCCGGGCCTTCGACCTGTTTCGCGGGATGAACTACCGCGAGGGACTCTGCTACGCCCTGGAGGCGTCGGCATCGCTCTCGTTCACCGAGGGCAGGGCGGAGCTGGGGATGATCGCCCTGGGCGCGGCCGAGGAGGTCAGGGCCAGGATCGGCCTCCACCCGTGGCCGCTCATCATGTGGCTGTTCGACGCCCTCTCCACCATGGCCGACTCCCTCGACGACCCCACGTTGCAGGCGGCGCGGCGCAACGGCGGTCAGATGAACCCCTTCGACGCAGCCGCACTGGTCCTCGACGCCGCGCTCGTCCCGGCCTGAGACCGTCCTGTGCGGGCACGCACGGCCAAACGCGGTTGCAGCCCGCACAGAATGGATAACGCCTCCACGCATATGACTTTCGGCCCTGGACCCCCCCGGAGTGGCGCGGCATCGTGGGGCCGAAGGAGGTTGCGTATGACGCAGCTGGATACGGGCCCGCCGGCCGTCGAAGGTGACACACCGCAGACGCGGTTGCGCCGGAGCACCGAGGATCGAGTGATCGCCGGTGTGTGTGGCGGGTTGGGCCGCTATTTCAACACGGATCCAGTGTGGTTCAGGCTCGGCTTTGTCGTGGTCACCCTCGCCGGGGGCGCGGGAATCCTGATCTACCTGGTCTCGTGGCTCGTCATCCCCGAAGCCGGAAAGGGCGACGTCCTGGTCGGACGCGCCGACGCGATGGGCTCACAGGGGCCGATGATCGTCGGTGTCGCCCTGGTCGGCATCGGGTTGATGCTTTTGGTAAACACGCTCGTGCCCTGGTTCGACCGGGTCATGTGGCCCCTGGCAGTTATCGCCGCCGGGGCCGGGATGCTCTATCTGGGGAGTCGCCGTGAGCACAGCTGAGACATTGGAGAGGCCCGAGACCGAAACGGTCCAAGGCCCGAGACGCCCTTACGGGGCGGTGGTGGCCGGCGCCCTGCTGGTGGTGGTCGGCGCCCTTTGGCTGCTCGATGCCACCGACGTGATCGAACTGCGCGCCGCCATCCTGCTGCCATCGGTACTGGCCGTGATCGGCCTGGCACTGATCGTCGGCGCCTTCGACGGGCCCCACCCGGGGCTGGTCGTGGCGGGGGTCTTCGTGACCCTCGCCGTGCTGGCGGTGGCGGTGGCGCCACCGGACGCCTTCCATGGGGGGATCGGTGAGCGGAACGTACGGGTCACCGACCAGGCAGACCTCGCCACCAGATACGACGTCGGGCTCGGTGAGCTGAGACTCGACCTGAGCGAACTGGTACTGACCGAGTCGGCCGTGATCGAGGCCACGGTCGGTGCCGGCGAGCTGACCATCACCCTGCCCCCGGATCTACCGGTGGACATAAGTGCATCGGCCGGGGCAGGCCAGGTCGATCTGTTCGGTGAGGTCAACGATGGCCTCTCGGTGACCAACACCTACACCAGTGACGGATTCGAAACCGCCACAGTGACGCTGACACTCGATCTCGACGTGGCGGCGGGGAACATCGAGGTGGACAGATGAGAATCCATAGAGGCACGTTGTTCGCCGGTGTGGTCTACCTGGGCATCGGTATTGCCTTCATCCTGGAGGCGACCGAGGTCTGGGCCCTTCGGATCGGAGATCTCCGCTTCGTCGGGCCGATCGCCCTGGTGGTCCTGGGCGTGGCCGTCGTCATCGGCTCGATGCGAGCCCACCGGCCCAACTGAATCGCGTGTGTGGCAGGGGCCCCTCTGGGGCCTCTGCCCACCTACGCTGACAAACCGGTCACGGTTGCAGCGCGACCAGTCCTGAGTAGCCCCCGACAAAGAGGCTGGCGTCGGCCGCCCCACCGCCGTTCGTATTCTTCACGTGGAGCATCCCGTCCGAGGGCCGGTAGACCGCCACCGTGTCATCGCCGTCACCGTCCCAGTCACCGGCTACGAGGATGTCGCCCGGGTCGCCGAACCTGAACTGGCCGTCGGCAAGCCCGGAGCCGTGGGAGTTGCGGAAGTAGATCAGACCGGTCGAACCGCGGTGCAACCCGATGGTGTCGATTCCATCGCCGTCGAAGTCACCTGCGAACGGGGTGTCACCCTCCACGCCGAAGACGAAGGAATGGTCGGCGGCCCCCAGGCCCCGGTCCCCACCACCAAGGCTGTTGATGATGTAGGAGCGAGCCTCGCCGGGGCGATAGATCGAAACCGTGTCACAGCCGTCACCGTTGAAGTCGCCTGCAATCGGGATATCGCCAGGGTTCCCGAAGTAGTAGGTGATGTCGGCGAGGCCTCCGGTTGTCGAGTTGGTCAGATAGACATAACCGTCGGAGCGCCGGTACAGACCGAGCGTCTCCACACCGTCACAGTCCCAGTCGCCACCGAAGGCCACATCGCCGGGGTTGCCGTAGAAGAACGAGGAGACATCGCCGGTCGAGGCAAGATGATCCCAGACCTCGAACCGACCCCCGGCATCCTGGAAGGCGACCGTGTCGCAGGTGGCACCCGGCGGACAGGGGATGGAGCCGTTGACCCCGGGCCGATCAGAGACGATCGAGCCGAGGAAAGGGTCCGCCTTCATGAACACGACGGTCACGTACAGATATCCATTGCTGGTCCCGGTCCCGACCCCGACGTAGTTGTAGTCGCCGAGGATGTTGCCCCGGTGGCCGGGAGACTCCATGAAGGCGTTGTGGAGTGAGGTCGGACTCTGTCCGCGGCCCACGTTCTCGCCGATCCGCTGCCATCCCTCGGTCGCCGCCGCCGTCAGCTCGGCGGAGCTGGAGTGAAAGAGACGGCCCGCCTCGATCATGTTCAGGGTGTGGCTGCGGGCATGAGACCGAAGACCGCTCTCGAGCTGGAGGGCCTCGAGCCCCTGAGCCGAGCGGGTGGCATTGATCTCGGCGACGAACTCGGCTTCGGTGCCGGAATCGGCTCCGACGGATGTGGCGAGCATCAGCGTCGATGCCACCGCCATCAAGACGAGCCAATACCGTTTCCCCTGCATATGGTATGTATCGGCCGTGACGGCGCTCCCCTTGAGAATGCACCGGCCGGGGGCGGCCGCTGGATCGTCCAGGAGCACTACCGTTGCCGCTCGTGGACCGACCCGACTGGTTCCTCGAGGACCAATACCCCTTCGAAAGCCACTGGCAGGACGTCGACGGCGCCCAGGTGCACTATCTCGACGAAGGCCAGGGCCCGACCCTGCTCATGCTGCACGGCAATCCCACCTGGTCCTTCCTCTACCGACGAATGGTGCCGTTCCTCTCCGACCGCTTTCGTTGCATCGCCCTCGACTATCCCGGGTTCGGGTTGTCCAAGGCCGGTCCCGGCTACGGGTACACACCAGCCGAGCACGCCGAGTTGGTGGGCAAGTTCATCGACATCCTCGACCTCCAGGAGTTCACCCCGGTGATGCAGGACTGGGGCGGGCCGATCGGCCTCGCCGCCTCCCTGGAACGCAAGGACCGGGTCAAGGCGATGATCCTGGGCAACACCTGGGCCTGGCCCCGGACCGACGCCGCCACCCAGCGCTTCTCTGCCGCCCTCGGGGAGGGTCGGAGCGGCGAGTTCCTGGTCGACCGGGCCAACGTCTTCGTCAATGTGTTCGTCCGTCGGGCCATGCGCCGCCGCGCCCCCAGTGGACGGGAGATGGCGATGTGGCGCGGCCCGTTCCCCGACCAGGAGTCGAGACTCCCGGTGCGGGTCTTCCCCCGGGAGTTGACCGGGTCCGCCGAGTTCCTCGCCTCGATCGAGTCCCGTCTCGGCGAGATTGCAGACAAGCCGGCACTCCTGTTCTGGGCCGACCAGGACCCCGCCTTCAGGGGGACCGAGAAGCGACGGTGGGAGTCGATCCTCTCCAATCGGACCAGCTACGAGCTCCGCCACGCCGGTCACTACTGGCAGGACGACGCCGGCCCCGAATCCGCCCTCATGATCCGCTACTGGTGGGACCAGGTCGGGTTGTAACGCGTTCCTAATGCAGGGCGTCACGTATTCGTGACGGGTTGCATTAAGAATGGGCGGGGAGTGGGCGACCGGGGGGAGCACAGGGCGCCCTAACCTGCCCCAGCCCTATGGACGCAGCACAAATCGTCTTCCTCGTCGCCGCGGTGGCCTTCGGGTTCTTCCTCAAAGGGATCACCGGGATCGGCGCACCGCTGCTGATAGTCCCCATCATCGCCGGCACCACCGGCATCTAGTTCGCGGTGACGGTGGTGGCGATCCCAACAGTCATCGCCAACACCTGGCTGCTCTGGGAGACCCGGAAGTCGGTGCGCGAGGTCGCCTGGTTCCTCTGGCCACTGCTCACCGCAGGGGCGGTCGGGACGGTGCTGGGAGCATGGGCCCTGCTCCATTTCGACAGCCGGCTGATGACGCTGTTCCTGGCCGGGTTCGTGCTCGCCTACATCGTCTGGTCGCTGCTGAACCGGGACTTCAAGCTGAGCGACGTCTGGGCGCGCAGGCTCTCTGCCCCGACCGGGCTGCTCGGGGGCATCCTCCAGGGGGGAACCGGTGCCTCGGGCCCGGTGATCGGCACCTACGTGCACGCGTTGAACCTGGACCGGGCCGCATTCGTGCTCGCCGTGACCATCCCCTTCGAGATCCTGGGAATCGTCCAGATCACCTCGCTGGCCGTCTTCGGCGGCTACGACCAGGAACGCCTGGTGGCAGCGGCGATCGCCACAATTCCGGCGCTGATCGCGATGCGCCCGGCGATGAGGCTGGGCGACCGGATGTCGAAGGAGACCTTCCGGATGATCGTCCTGATAGTCCTCGGGGGCGCCGCCATCCGTCTCATCTGGTCCGTGCTCTGAGTTGCCCCAGGTCTGTGATTTCCCCGCCCATCGAGACAACCCTGCACGAGGACTAGCGTCGAGAGTGAACTCCAGAAAGGAGCAAGATGTCAGATCTCCATGAGACCCGGATCGACATCCCGGAGGACGCTCGCCAGAAGTTGGTCGACCTTCTCAACCGCCAGCTCGCCGACACCACCGACCTCTACACCCAGTTGAAGTACGCGCACTGGAACGTGAAGGGCTCCGACTTCATCCAACTCCACGAGCTGTTCGACCAGGTCGCGGTTGATGTCCTCGGGTTCGCCGACCTGATCGCGGAGCGGGCCACCACCCTCGGCGGCACGGCCAACGGGACGTTGCGTCAGGCGGCGGCGACCTCGACGCTGACCGAGTACCCGACCAAGGCGGTGGACGGGATGCAAGCGGTTGGGGCGGTGGCCGACCGGGTGGCCGCCTATGCGGCCTCCACCCGACGCGCCATGGAAGAGTCGGAGGATCTGGGCGACATCAGCACCAGCGACCTGTTCACCGAGGTGTCCCGCCAGGTCGACAAGGACCTGTGGTTCCTCGAGGCGCATCTGCAGTCAAAGGCCTGAGCCGGCCGCCCCGGCCGCGGCGGGCCAGGGTGCGGTAGCTTGCGTCGATGCCGGTCAGATCGGGGCCTCCGCCAACCGTCTACGCCCCTTCCGATGTCGGCTACGTGGCCTACCAGACCTTTGGCGACGGCCCCGACCCGGTCCTGTTCATCCCCAGCTGGGTGCAGAACCTGGATGTGATGTGGGACGAGCCCGCCCTGGCCCGTTACCTCGACCGTCTCGGCTCCTTCGGCCGGGTCATCGCCTTCGACAAGCGCGGGTCGGGAGTCTCCGACCCGGTCCCACTCCTCGCCCTGCCCACCATCGAGCAGTGGATGGACGATGCCCGAATCGCGCTCGACGACGCCGGCATCGAGAGGACCGCGATCGTCGGGGACACCGAAGGTGGGCCGATCGCGGCGATGTTCGCCGCCACCTATCCGGAAAGGGTCACGGCCCTGGTCCTGGTCAACACCTTCGCCCGTTGGCGCCGCGACGACGACTACCCGATCGGCATGCCGGACGCGACGGTGTCCAGGCTGACCGACCTCTACGAGGACCATTGGGGGGTGACCCCGGACATCCTCGACCTGACCGCGCCGAGCGCGGCGCGCGACCTGAGGTTTCGAACCTGGTTTCTTCGCTATCAGCGGTTGAGCATGCCCCG
>DATHUL010000003.1:0-3961 GCA_035462285.1 Acidimicrobiia bacterium | reverse complement strand
GTGTCGGCCATCGTCAAGTCGTTGGTGTTCGTCCTGGTCGACTCGGACGGCGGGGAGGAGCCGGTCGTCGCACTCGTCCCCGGCGATCTCCGACTCGACACCGAACGGCTGGCCGTCGTCGCCGGCGCCATCCGGTCGAGGCGGGCCACACTCGATGAGGTGAGGGAAGCAACCGGGTTCGCGGCAGGAGGAACGCCGCCATTCGGGCACGTTCGCCCGGTTCGCGTCTTCGCCGACCCACAACTCCGTCGCAACGACCCGGTCTGGGCGGCCGCCGGCACCCCGACCACTGTGTTCCCCATCTCGATCGTCGATCTGGATCGGCTGGCCCGGCCGATCTGGGCCGACCTGGCCGGATAAACGGCGCGATCCCTGCCCCTATGCAACTCCGCCCCATTTTCCCTATCGGTGTAGTGCAAATACCATGACCCGGTGAGCGAAAACGCCCCCCTGCTTCAGATCGAGAACCTGCACGTCTCGGCCGGGGACATCTCGATCCTCAAAGGCGTGAACCTGACCGTGGACCGCGGGGAGATCCACGCCCTGATGGGGCCCAACGGTTCGGGGAAGTCGACCTTGGCCTCGGTCCTGATGGGCCATCCCTCCTATCGGGTCACCGAGGGGAGGATTCTCTACAAGGGAGACGACGTGACCGCCGCCGCTCCCAGTGACCGCGGGTCCCGGGGCATGTTCCTCGCCTTCCAGCATCCCGAGGCCATCCCCGGGGTGTCTGTGATCCAATTCCTCCGCCAGGCGCTTTCCAATCGGACCGGGGTCGACCTGACCGTGCTCGAGTTGAGACTCAAGGTCATGGACGTGATGAAGGATCTCGGCATCGAGTCGTCTTTCGCCGACCGCTACCTGAACGAGGGATTCTCCGGCGGGGAGAGAAAGCGAAACGAAGTCCTCCAGATGGCGGTTCTCCAACCGGAGATGGCCATCATGGACGAGACCGACTCCGGGCTCGACATCGACGCCCTCCGCACCGTCGCCGACGGGATCAACAAGCTCACCGGGCCAGAGCGCGGCTTTCTGGTCATAACCCACTATCAGCGGCTTCTCGACTACGTCACCCCGGACAGGGTCCACATCTTCATCGACGGCCAGGTGCTGGAGAGCGGCGGCCCGGAACTGGCGGGCCGACTCGAAGAAGAGGGATACGATTCGTTCCGGCCGGCGTTGACCTGAGTGCCCTCCCCGTGATCGACCTATCACATCTGAAGGCAGACTTCCCCATACTGGCCACCGGCGTCCACTTCCTCGATGCGGGGGCGTCCTCTCAAAAGCCGATACCGGTGCTGGAGGCGATGGATCGGTTCGCCCGGACCTCCTATGCCAACGTCCATCGAGGCGCCTACAAGCTCTCCGTCGCCTCCACCGAGGCCTACGAGGCAGCCCGGGCCCGGGTGGCGCGCTTCATCGGGGCGAGCGACCCGCGTGAAATCGTCTTCACCCGGGGCACCACCACCTCCCTCAACACCGTCGCCTTCGGCTGGGGGCTGGAGCACCTGGGCCCCGGCGACCGAATCCTGGCCACCGAGATCGAGCACCACGCCAACCTCGTCCCGTGGCAGATGGTGGCCAAGCGCACCGGGGCGACCCTCGACCATGTTCCGATGGCCGATGACTTCAGACTCGACCTGGTGGCCTACCAGGAGAAGCTCGGGCCCGACGTGAAGATGGTTGCGGTCACCGGGATGTCGAATGTGCTCGGGATCATGCCTCCGATCCGCACCATCTCCGACCTGGCCCACGGTCATGGAGCCCGGGTGGTGGTAGATGCGGCACAGTTGGTCTCGCACGCGCCGGTCGACGTGGTCGAGTTGGGCGCCGACTTCGTCGCCTTCTCCTCGCACAAGATGCTGGGCCCCACCGGGATCGGGGTTCTCTGGGGCCGGATCGAGGCACTGGAGGAGACCGAGCCGTTCGAAGGCGGAGGCGAGATGATCTCGGACGTGACCCTCTTCGATGCGACCTGGGCCGAGATCCCCCATCGCTTCGAGGCCGGGACCCCGCCCATCGTCGAGGCGATCGGTCTTCACGCCGCCATCGACTACCTGGATTCGATCGGCATGGACGACGTGCTCCGACACGATCGCGAGCTGACCGGGATCGCATTGCAGAGGCTGGGCGATGTGCCCGGTCTTCACATCCAGGGACCGACCGACCTGGTCGACCGGGGCGGGGTGATCTCGATGACCATGGATGGGGTCCACGCCCACGATCTGGCCACCATCCTCGACGACGAGGACGTGGCGGTACGGGCGGGACACCACTGCGCCAAGCCCCTGATGCGTCGTCTCGGCGTGGCGGCCACCGCCCGGGCCAGCTTCCACGTCTACAGCACCGAAGAAGACATCGACGCCCTGGTCAAGTCTCTGCGCCGGGCCGGTGATCTGTTCGGAGTCGGGGCATGAGCCTGGAAGACCTGTACCGCGAGGTGATCCTCGACCATTACCGCAGTCCCCGGAACAAGGGTCACCTGGACAACCCCGATGCGGTCGCCCAGGGGGTGAATCCGCTATGCGGAGACGAAATCACGATCGAGCTCGGCTTCGACGGGGACAGAGTCGTGGCAGTGGCCGTGGAAGGCCAGGGTTGCTCGATCAGCCAGTCGTCGGCTTCGATGATGACCGAGGCGATCAAGGGGAAGACCAGGGCCGAGATCGAGACATTGACCCGGCGTTTTCGGGACATGATGTCCCTCGACGGCGAAACCGACATCGGGCTCGACCCGGAGCGCCCCGGGGCGGTGCTCGGCGATCTGGAGGCGCTTCAAGGAGTCCGCAAGTATCCGGTTCGCATCAAATGCGCCAGCCTCGGCTGGAACGTGTTGTTGGAAGCCCTAGGCCCTAAGCCTTAAGCCTTAAGCCATAGGCCACAAGCTATGAGCCAGAAGCCATGAGCCACAAGCTATGAGCCAGAGCGCGTTTCTGGCTTATGGCCTGAGGCATGAGACCTGAGGCTCAGTCCTCGAAATCGGTGAGAACCTGCTCCAGGCGCTCACCAACCGAGTTGAGGCGGTCCCTACAGAACGCGAGGAGGTCGGCGGCGCGCTTCACGTCGTCGAGCAGGGTGTCGACGTCGACCTCGTCGTCCCTGAGCCGACCGTGAATCGCCCGCAACTCATCCAGGGCTTCCCGGTAGGTCGGCTGGGTGTCGCTCACTTCTCCTCCACCACCATCCCGACCGAGCCGTCCGCCATCCTCACCACCACCCGGTCATCGCGACGCAGTTCACCGGCACTCCGCACCACCGAGCCGTCGACTCGAGTGACCAGGGCGAATCCCCGCCTCAAGGTCGGCTCGACTCCGATCGCGGCAAACATCTCGGTGAACCCGACCAGATGGTCCCGGTGACGCTGTATCCCCGACCGGGCGCCCTCGACGATCCCCTTCTCCAAATAGCCGAGACGGTCCAGATGGCGGCTGAGGACACCACGAGTCTCGGCGAGTTGTGACGCCGAATGGTCGAGGCGGGCCACGGCTCGGTTGCGGGCAGCCCGCGCCTCGTCCCTGATCGACCTTCGCGCCGTCTCCAGCTTCCCGGCGAACTCGGCCACCCTGGCCACTATCCACTCCGCCGCCGCGGTCGGGGTCTTGAGTGGCACCGCCGCCGCCTCGTCGGCGACACTGCGATCGGTCTCGTGGCCGATTCCGGTGATGACCGGCACCGGCATCGCTGCGATGGCCCGGCCCACCTCCTCGGCATCGAAAGTGGCCAGGTCGAGCTTCGAGCCGCCACCCCGGATCAGGACGACAACGTCGAGGTCTTCTGTGGCGAGACGGCGCAGCCCACCCACCACGTTGGACACCGCTCCGTCACCCTGCATCGCCGCCTGCACCATCACCACCGAGAAGCGGAAACCGGGGCGACCGAGATGGTCGAGAAAGTCGGCATGAGCTGCCGAGCCCCGGCTGGTGACCAGGCCGATCCGCAACGGCACCAGGGGAAGCTCGAT
>DATHUL010000002.1:0-12732 GCA_035462285.1 Acidimicrobiia bacterium | reverse complement strand
CCCCCTCCCACGCACATGGTCTCCAACCCGATGGTCTTGTCCAATGTGCGCAGATCGTTGATCAGGGTCCCCATGATCCGGGCCCCGGTCATGCCGAAGGGATGACCGAGCGCTATCGCCCCGCCGTGGGGGTTGACTCGTTCGATGTCGACGCCGAGCTGGTCGACAGAGGCCAGGACCTGAGCGGCGAAGGCCTCGTTGATCTCGATCACTTCGATGTCATCGAGCCCCATCCCGGCCTGATCCAGCACCGCCCTCACTGCTCCGACCGGGCCCATCCCCATGTACTCGGGCTGGAGGCCGACCACCGACGAGGCCACGATCCGGGCCAGCGGCCGCAGCCCGAGGGCGGTGGCCCGGTCCTTCGACATGACCAGGACCGCCGCCGAGCCGTCGTTGAGAGGGCAGGAGTTGCCGGCGGTGACCCGGCCATCGGCCTGGAAGGCCGGAGGCAGCTCGGCCAGCTTCTCCAGCGTGGTGTTGGGACGGGGCCCGTCGTCGGCTGTGATGGTTCGGCCGTCGGGGAGCTCGATCGGGCTGATCTCCCGGTCGAAGAAGCCGTTCTTCTGCGACTCCACGGCCAGGTCCTGGGACCGTTTGGCGAACTCGTCCATTCGCTCCCGGGTCACCCCGTACTTCTCGGCGACGTTCTCGGCGGTGTTGCCCATGGGTATGTACACGTGGTCGATGAAGTCGTCCCGGGTCGGTTCGGTGAACCTGGGATTGAGGTCGTCGGGGTCGAGGGCCTTGCCGTAGGTCCGGGTCACCGACTCGGCACCGGCAGCCACGTAGGTGTCGCCCTCACCCTGCCGTATCGCGTGCAACGCCATGCGAATGGTCTGGAGCGAGGAGGCGCAGAATCGATTCACGGTGGTGGCGGGGACGCTCTCCGGCATTCCGCCGAGCAAGGAGGCAGGACGGGCCAGGTTGAATCCTTGCTCGTGATGGGTGAGACCACATCCGACCAGCACATCTGTCACCGATGCCCGCTCCACCTCCGGTACCTTCTTCATCAGGGCGTCGATGGCGAAGCCGGCCAGGTCGTCGGCGCGAACGTCGATGAGCGAGCCCTTGTAGGCACGCCCTATCGGCGAGCGTGCGGTGGCGACAATCACGGCTTCGGGCATCGGATGGGCTCCCGGTCGGGTCGGGTGAGACGAATCTTGATCACGCGTTCAAATCTTAAGGCGACCGTAGCCTTGCCGCCATGAGGTCGTTGGCCCGGCTTGCTCTGCTCCTCCTCTTGGTGGCCTGTGCTCCCCTGCCCGATGGCGGAGACATCGCCAGTACCAGGCTCCCCGCCACAACCGACGCACCGCTCCCCCCTACCAGCACCATCCCGATCGGCCCGACCCAGCCCCCTCCCGGGTGCCCCGAAGACGACGGATTCGTCGATGGCGGTCGCGTGATGCGGGTCGACCAGCCGACATCTGACACCAACTCCGTGGGGCTCATCTCATGGATGGCGGTCGACGGCTGCGAGCAATTCACCTTTCGCTTCGAGACCAACGAAGGCGCCCCGGCCACGACGCCACCCACCATCGTGGCCGACTTCAGCGAGTCACGGCAGGTGCTGAGGTTGTGGACCTCCGCCCAGTCGAGCGTGGTCACCGATCAGCTGGTCGAGACGCCGCTGGTCGACCGCATGTTCGTGGTCAGGGGCCTGGCCGGAGGGATCTACGTCGACCTCCATCTGGAGAGCCCGGCTCAGGCGAGGGCCGAGGTGTCCAACTCGCCGGCCCACCTCACCGTCTATCTCGAGCCGGGAATCGACCCCTTCGACTCGACCGCGGTCTACGGCCAGACGGTGGTGGTCACCGCACCCGCCGTCGGCGCAGAGGCGGTGGCGGGCATCCCCGTCGACGTGACCGGCTACGCCCGAACCATGGAGGCGAATGTGCTCATCGGCGCCACCGTCGACGGTCAGCTGGTGGCCGAGACCACAGCCACGGCGGCCGACTCGACCGAGACCTGGGGGGAGTTCTCGGCACCGATCCAGCTCCCTCCCGGACAGGTTTCCCTCTTCGTGGGCGAACCGGGCCCGGAGGAGGGCGACCCGATTGGTGTGACCATCGACCTCACGGTTCGATGAGACCGGGGATCAGGTCGACCTCGATGCGCCCCGAGGCGAGGTCGACCAGGGGGACCAGGGCGTCGACGAAAGGGATCTCGAAGGTGACGTCGTCCGATTTCTTCACCCGAAGCCGATCCTGGCCCGGGCCCAACACCACGTCGATCACGACCCCGACCTCCCGACCATCCGGTTCGAACACGGGCAGCCCGATCAGGTCCGCCGGCCAGAACTCGTCGTCGCCGAGCGGACGGCGCTCCGGCACGGCCACCTCGAGGCCACGAACCTCCTCGGCCGCCTCCCGGGACTCGATCCCCTCGAAGATGACCTGGAACCCCCGGTCGACCCGGCGTATCGCCCTCACCAGGTGGGGGACGCCGTCGAGAAAGACGGTCATCCCGGGCTGGACGCTCACCGCGTCCTCCTCGTCGACGTAGAGGCCCAGGTAGCCGTCGAGGCCATGGGGCCGGCCCAGCCTCCCGATCACGAACCGTTCGGGCTCAGTCGAGGAACTCGACGCCAGCGTTGATGCCCTCTTCGTCGCCGGCCGCGCCCGCCGCGGCGCGGATCGCCTTGGCCACCCGGCCGCGACGACCGATGACCCGACCCATGTCACCCTTGGCGGTGCGCACCTCGGCCACCACCTCGTCGGGGCCCTGCTCGACCATGGTCACCGACACCTCGTCCGGCTCCTCCACGATGCTCTTCACCACGTAGGTGACCACTCGCTCCACGATTTCGCCCTTGGCCAAGATCACTCCTCCTCGCCGGCGGTGTCGATCTCGATCTCCTCGACGGCCGGCTCTTCGGTTGCGACGGGCTCAGACTCGACCAGCTTTTCCTCGACGCCCGCCGGTGCCGCCTCCTCGGCGGCGGGGTTGCGCCCGACGGTGTGGATCTGGCCGGTGCGCAGCTTCATCGTGTTCATCGCACCCGAGATGTTGAGCAGCTTCTCCACCGCCTCGGTGGGCTGGGCGCCCTTGGAGAGCCATGAGGTTGCCTTCTCGTTGTCGATCTCGACCAGTGACGGGTGCTGCTGCGGGTCGTAGCGGCCGATCTGCTCGATGTAGCGGCCGTCGCGGGGGGACCTGCCGTCCACGACCACCACGCGATAGGACGGGGTCTTCTTCTTCCCCATCCGCATCAGTCTCATCTTCACTGCCATCGACTCACCTCTTGGTTCGCTGCGCCGAGAGGAGGCCCTGCAAAGAGGGCGTCCCCTTGCCTCCGGACAGCATCTTCATCATCTTCTGCGCCTCGGCGAACTGCTTGAGAACGCGATTCACGTCTTGAGGCCTCGTGCCCGAGCCGGTGGCAATCCGGCGTTTGCGGCTGCCGCCGATGATCTTCGGGCTCCGACGCTCCTCGGGTGTCATCGACTGGATGATCGCCTCGACCCTACGCAGGTCACGGTCGTCGACATCCGCCTCGCGCAGGAGCGACCCGGAGCCGGGGAGCATAGCAAGGATGTCCTTCACAGGCCCCATCCGCTTCATCGCCTGGAGCTGGTCGAGGAAGTCCTCCAGGGTGAGCTCCCCCTTCCGGAGCTTCCTGGCCGTCTTCTCCGCCTCCGCCTCGTCGAAGGTGGCCTCGGCCTTCTCGATGAGCGACATGACGTCTCCCATCCCCAAGATGCGTGAGGCCATCCGGTCGGGATGGAAGGCCTCGAGATCGCCCAGGCCCTCTCCCATGCCGGCGAACTTCACCGGGGCCCCGGTGACCTCCCGGACCGATATCGCCGCCCCGCCCCGGGCATCACCGTCGAGCTTGGAGAGCACGACCCCGGTCAGTCCGACCCTCTCCTGGAATCCGGCAGCCACGTTGACTGCGTCCTGGCCGGTCATGGCGTCAACCACCAGCAGGATCTCATCGGGATCCGCCGCCTTGCGCACGTCGTCGAGCTCGCCCATCAGCTCCTGGTCGATCTGGAGTCGGCCTGCGGTGTCGATGATCACGACGTCCGCACCCGTCTTCGAAGCCTCCTTCATCGCCGCCTTGACCAGCCGGGCCGGCTTTCCTCTCCGATCGCTGAAGACGGGCACGTCGATGCGGCCGCCCAGTGTCTCCAACTGGTCGACGGCGGCAGGCCGCTGCAGATCGGCTGCGACCAGAAGCGGTCTTCTTCCCTGGCCCTTGAGGAGTCGGGCCAGCTTCCCGGCCGTGGTGGTCTTGCCCGAGCCCTGAAGACCGACCATGAGGATGGTCAACGGAGGCGCAGCCTTGACCAACGGGACCGTGTCCGACCCGAGGGTGGTGACCAGCTCCTCATGGACGATCTTGATCACCTGCTGCCCCGGCGAGAGCGATCGGGAGACGTCCTCGCCCAGAGCCCGAGCCTTGACCCTCCCCAGGAAACCCTTGACCACCGTGACGTTGACGTCGGCCTCGAGCAAGGCGAGCCGCACCTCGCGGAGAGCGAAGTCGATGTCCTTCTCGGAGAGGCGGCCCTTGCCCCGTAGCGAGGCGAAGACGGTCTCGAATCTCTGGGTCAGTGTGTCGAACATCTGGGTGGCCACGCGGTGCGCGCCGACAACGGTAGGGGCGGATTCGGGGCTATCACCTAGCCGGGCTGGACGTCGCGATTGCGGAAGCCGGCCAAGCCGGAACCGATCAGGACCACAGCGATGCCGAGCAGGACCGCCAATGGCAGCAGGTCGACGTCCTCGGCGGGGAACCGAGGGACGTGGCTGAACGGGGACAGGTTCAGGCTCCACTGGGGGAACTGGAGGATCTGCCCCAGCTGGCCCAGGATCAGGGAGCCGATCAGGACCGCCCAGCTGAGGCCGACTCGGTGCGGCGCCAGACCGTACAGCGCCATGGCCGATCCGGTCACCACCCAGACCGCGGGCAGCTGGACCATGGCGGCACCGACGATGCGGGGCACCTGGCCTCCGACGTCGTCGATGATCGCACCGTAGGTGGCCCCGGCCGACACGGCCGCCAGCGCCAGGATCAGAGCAGGTCCGACCAGACCGAACAGGAGATGGCTCCAGACCCATCGGGTCCGCGGTGTGGCGGTGGCCAGGACCGGCTCTGCTCGAAGCCCCTCCTCCTCGACCCTGAGTCGCAGCACGGCGCGAATTGCGAAGGCCGAGGTGATCAGGGCGATTATCCCCACCGCCGCGGAGAAGAAAGCGTCGGTGAGCCCCTGCTCGCCCCCGAGCTGCTCGAAGATCTCGAGCAGCGCCGGATTGCCCTCGAGCATGTCACTGACGCTCTCGCCTGACGCTCCGTAGACGGCGCCGAGGGCGACCAGGCCCGCCGCCCAGCCGATGACCGCGCCACGCTGGAGACGCCAGGCCAATCCCAGGGGGCTTCCGAGCCCGGCCCGGGCCCGAGCCGGCCCGGGGCGGGGCGGAAAGGCCCCGGCTCCGACATCGCGCCGGGAGGCGATGACCGTCGCCGCCGCCCCGAGGGCGAGCCCGAGGAGGAGCCACAGCGCGAGCACCCACCACATCTCGTCGGCAAACGGGCGCAGCCTGCTGAACCAGCCGATCGGCGAGAGCCAGGCCATCCACTCCACCTCCTCGCCTCCCGCATCACCGGCCATCCGCAACAGGAAGGCGGCTCCGGCGATTCCAACTCCGATCCCGCGCCCGGTCGATGCGGCCTCGGTGAGCTGTGCCGCCAGCGCCCCCACACCGGTGAACACGATGGTCACCCCGAGCAGCCCAAGCCCGAAGGCGAGCGAGCCGGCGGCGGGGAGCCCGACCCCGATCAGCCCGGCGGTGAGCAGACCCGTCAGCACGGCCCCGGCCCCTACGGTCACCGTCGCCGCCGCGGCGCGCGGGGCGTGGCGGCCGAGCACGGTCGAGCCGAGCAGTTCGCGTCTTCCCGTCTCCTCCTCCTCGCGCGTGTGCCGGATCATGGTGAGGATCGCCATCAGGGCGACCATGAAGGCGGCGATCGTCCCCGAGCGCCAGGTGACCAGACCGCCGATGCCGGAGTCGTAGAGGGGGCCGAGCAGGGCGGTCAGGGCCGGGCTGGAGGCCACGGTGGCTACCAGCGCCCGACGAGATGCCTCGTCGGGGTAGAGCCCTATGAATGCGTTGGCGGTGCCGATCGGAACCAGGGCGAGGATGGATACCCACAGACCGAGCCGAAGTCGCTCGCGCCGGAGCATGAAGCGAACCAGGCTCCCGGTGCCGGTGAGCGTGCTCATCTCCCGGCCTCGCCGTCCTCGTAGTGGCGCATGAAGAGCTCCTCCAGGGTGGGCGGATGACTGACCAGGCTGCGCACCCCGAGCGGGGCCAGGGTCTCGACGACCTCGGCGAGCCGATCCGAGTCGACCTCGAATTCGACCTTGTGGTCATGAAGACGGAGGTCGTGGACACCGGGCACATCGGCAACCCCGGCCGGATTCGAGGTCAGCTCGGCGATGATGGTGGTCCGGGTGAGATGACGCAGCTCGGCCAGCGTCCCGCTCTCGACGGTCTTCCCCTTGCGCACGATGCTGATCCGATCGCAGAGCGCTTCGACCTCGGCCAGGATGTGCGAGGCGAGCAGCACGGTCCGGCCCTCGTTGCGATCCTCTTCGATCGACGCCCGGAACTGCGCCTCCATCAAGGGGTCGAGTCCGGCGGTGGGCTCGTCCAGTATCAACAGCTCCACATTCGAGGAGAGGGCGGCGACCAGGGCCACCTTTTGCCTGTTGCCCTTCGAGTAGGTGCGGCCCTTCTTGGTCGGGTCGAGATCGAAACGCTGGAGCAGGTGATCCCTCCTTGCCTCGTCCAGCCCCCCGCGCAGCCGGCCGAGGAGGTCGATCACCTCGCCACCGGTCAGGTTGGGCCAGAGCATCACGTCGCCTGGGACATAGGCCAGTCGTCTGTGCAACTCGGTTGCGTCACTCCAGGGGTCGCCTCCGAGCAGCGACGCCTGTCCGGAGTCGTGACGGAGGAGACCGAGCAGGATGCGGATGGTGGTGGTCTTGCCGGCGCCGTTCGGGCCGAGGAAACCGTGGACTTCACCGGTGGCGACTTCGAGATCGAGCCCGTCGAGGGCGAGGGTCTTGCCGAAAGTCTTGACCAGCCCGGAGATGGTGATGGCTCTGGACATGATCCGGCGATGATAGCACCGAGATTGAACACGCGTTTACAATACTGATCGTGCGTTCAGCCGGTTCCCCCCATCGATCCGAAGACCTCACCACCAAGGCGAGGATCCGGGACGCGGCCCTGGCCCGGTTCCCCCGCCACGGTTTCGGGGCCACCACCATCCGCGCCGTCGCCGCCGACGCCGGCGTCTCCCCTGCCCTTGTCGTCCATCATTTCGGGTCCAAAGACGGTCTCCGAGAAGCTTGCGACCGGCACGTCGTCGCCACCTTCCGTGAGACCAAGCTCGCCGCCCTGGAAGACGACAACATGTTCAACCCGGGCTTTGCCGCCGAGGCGTACACGATGGCGCAGCCGCTGCTCCGCTACTTCGGTTGGGCGCTGGCGCGGGGCCACCCCGCAGCCAACGACCTCTTCGACGAGATGCTCAGGGAGAGCACCGAGATATCCAGGATCGCCATCGCGCGGGGAATGATCCTCGACTCGCCCGACCTCGAGACGAGGACTGCCGTCCAGATGGCGATGCAACTGGGGATGACCGTCATGCACTCCCATCTGGACCGAAACCTGGGAATGGACACGCTCAGCGCCGAGGGCATCGCCGCGCTAACCCCGACGCTGCTAGAGATCTTCAGTGGGCTGTTCACTCCATCGATTCTCGACCAGGTCAAGGAGGCCTACGGCGATCGCGCCAGGGAACTGCTGGATCGTGTTGGGCCTCACATCGAGTCGTGACGACTCAGGCCGCCGAGGAGCAGTCTCTTCGCCAAGCGAGTGGTGTTCAGTGACACTGCACGCTTTTTCCGACATGGCCCCGATCATCCGTTTATGGTTGCTATAGGCTATTTAATGCAGGGGCAGGTCGGCGAACTCGAGGAGCGTTGGCAGTGGAGTCTTCTGGTCACAGTCGGGGAAACCCGCGCTTGTACGAATTGGTCGAGCACGCCCCCAAGACCGGCAAGAGCCCGACGATCTGGGCATGGCCGCAGATCATCGACTATCTCAAGGTGGCCGGCCAACCCGTCCAAGGACCGTGGCCACCGCATCAGAAGCCGAGACCGGACCCGGAGGCCGAATCGCTTCCGGTGGCGGTACCCGACCCGCAATCGTTCCCTTCTCATCCCACTCCCGACCCCGATTCCGCTCCGCGGATCTGAGCAGCGACTCAAGGAGGTAGACCCATCTATCCGTCTCGATTCCGCTACGAAGCGCCTCGGTCGATCGAGGAGGCGATATCCCTCCTGACCGACGGTGGAGGAGACGCCAAGATCCTGGCCGGGGGCCAGAGCCTGGTCCCCATGATCAAGCTCCGATTCGCCGCGCCGGAGATGCTCGTCGACATCAACGATCGTCCCGAGCTGGACTATTTGCAGCGCGAGGACGACGGGACGCTCCACATCGGCGCGTTGTGCCGGCACGGCGCCTTGGAGAGATCTTCGCTGCTGGCGACCCATCAACCGACGATGGCCGCCGCAGCCCCGCTGGTCGCCGACCCGATCGTGCGCAACCGGGGCACTCTCGTCGGATCGCTTTGCCACGCCGATCCCCAAGGCGACTGGGCCTCGGTGATGGCTTCTCTCGACGGGCTGGTGCTCGCCCAGGGACCGAACGGCCGACGGACAATCCCGGTCAAGGAGTTCGTGCGGGGACCGTTCCAAAACACGCTGGCTTCCGACGAGATCGCCGTCGAGGCCATCGTGCCCGCACCACAGGGAGAAACGGCAGGGGGCTACCTCAAACTGGAGCGCAGGGTGGGAGACTTCGCCACTGCAGGGGTGGCTGTGTCGATTGACCGCTCAGGGGGCAAGGTCACCAGAGCGGGCATCGCCCTCACCGGCGTGGGCGGGTCGACCATCGCGGCTGACGAGGCCGCCCGGTTGCTCGTCGGCGGCCCACTGAGCGCCGAGGTGATCGGTGAAGCGGCCGAGCTTGCCGCCCAGGCTGCCCAACCCCGAACCGACCACCGGGGCAGTGCCTCTTACAAACGGCAAGTGGTGCGGGTATTCACCAGCCGGATCCTGACCAGACTCCTCGCAGCGGAAGTGGAGGCGGCCTGACATGAGCAGTCTCTACGAAGTCGTTCCCTCTGAGGCCGCAGACGATGTGCCCGTCATGAAGGTCACCATCCGGGTCAACGGGGAGGACCGGTCGGCGATGGTCGAGCCCCGGCTCCTGCTGGCCCATCTCCTCCGGCAAGGCTTCAACCTCACCGGAACCCACACCGGCTGCGACACCACCAACTGTGGTGCGTGCACGGTTCTCTTCGATGGCCAGCCGGTCAAGAGCTGCACGATGTTCGCGGTGCAGGCCGACGGCCACGACGTGATGACCGTTGAAGGCCTGGCCGGGCCCAGCGAGCTGCATGCGATCCAGGAGGGCTTCAAAGAGGAGCACGGGCTCCAGTGCGGGTTCTGCACCCCGGGGATGATGATGACATCCAAAGCGCTCCTCGACGAGAACCCGAACCCCACCGAGGACGAGATACGTTGGGCTCTCAGCGGCAATCTCTGTCGCTGTACCGGCTACCAGAACATCGTCAAAGCGGTCATGTGGGCGGCCACCAAGCTCGATGGTCAATGAGATGCAGCCAGCGGAGGTGAGCAAATGACGGCGGTCGACGAGATCAAGATCGGCGGAATGGGCGCCAGTCGGCGTCGGGTCGAGGACAACCGATTCATCCGCGGCAAGGGCAATTACGTCGACGACGTGGTGCTGCCCGGGATGTTGCACATGGAGATCCTGCGCAGCCCTCTGGCCCACGCTCGGATCCGATCGATCGACACCTCCAAGGCTTGGGCCATGCCAGGAGTGCGGCTGGTGCTGACCGGCGAGACCATGGCGGCCCGCAACCTCGCTTGGATGCCCACCCTCTCCTACGACACCCAGGCCGTGCTCGCCACCGACAAGGTGCGCTTTCAGGGACAGGAGGTCGCCTGCGTCATCGCCGACGACCCGTATATCGCCAAGGATGCCTGCGAGGCGATCGTGGTCGACTACGAGCCTCTCCCACCCATCGTCAATCCCGCTCAGTCGCTCGCTGACGGCGCACCCTTGATCAGGGACGACAAAGAGAACCAACCGGACAACGTCATCTACGACTGGGAGGTGGGCGACAAGGACGGGACCGATCGGGCCTTCGCCGAAGCCGATGTCGTGTCCAAGCTCGAGCTCCACTACCCCCGATCGCACCCGTCGCCAATCGAGTGCTGTGGGTCGATCGCCGACTTCCACCGGTCCACCTCGAAGCTCACCGTCTACATGACCACTCAGGCTCCTCACATCATCCGGGCGGCGGTGGCACTGGTGGCCGAGCTGCCCGAGCAGATGATCCGGATCATCGCGCCGGACATCGGCGGCGGATTCGGCAACAAGGTGCCGGTCTACCCCGGATACGTGGCGTCGATCCTCGCCTCGATCCTTCTGGAGAAGCCGGTCAAGTGGATCGAGGACCGCACCGGAAATCTGATCTCCACGGGCTTCGCCCGCGACGTCTATCTCCGCGGTGAGCTGGCGTTGCGCAAGGATGGGCGCATCCTCGGGGTGCGGATGCAGACCACGGCCGATCACGGCGCTTTCTTCTCCGACGCCCAGCCGTCCAAGTTCAAGATCGGGCTGATGCACTCTGCGTTCGCCTGCTACGACATCCCCAATGCCCATCTAGTGGCGCGCGGGGTGTACACCAACAAGGCCCCTGGCGGAGTCGCCTACCGCTGCTCGTTCCGGGTCACCGAGGCGATGTTCTTCCAGGAGCGAATGGTGCAGGCTGCGGCCGACGACCTGGGCATGGACCAAGCCGAGTTCCGTCGGATCAACTTCGTGCGTGACAATGACTTCCCCCACCGCACCCCCTGGGGGTTCCTCACCGACTCGGGCCAATACGCCAAGTGCCTCGACGTCGGTCTCGAGGCCATCGGCTACCAGGACTTCCTTGCACAGAAGGAGGAGGCGGCCAAGAGAGGGCGCCTGCTCGGCATAGGCATATCCACCATGACCGAGCCGCTCGGCGCCGGCAACAGCAGGGAGTACGACATCCTGGGCATCAAGATGTTCGACTCGGCCGAGTTGAAGGTCCACATCACGGGCAAAGCGCTCCTCCGCACCGGAGCCAAGAGCCAGGGCCAGGGTCACGAGACCACCTGGGCCCAGATCGTGGCCCACGAGCTCGGCATCCCCGCCGAGGACATCGTGGTCGAAGAGGGCGACACCGACACCGCTCCGTTCGGAATGGGCACCTACGCATCTCGGAGCACACCGGTGGCCGGGGCGGCGGTGGCCATGGTGTCCCGCAAGATCCGGGCCAAAGCCCGCAAGATCGCCGCCCACCTGCTCGAGATCTCGGAGGAAGACGTCGAGTGGGAGCTTGGTCGTTTCTTCGTCCGCAGCCAGCCCGACCGTGGGGTGACCATTCAGGAGTGCGCGGTGGCTGCCTACTCCAATATGCCCGACGGCATGGAGCCGGGTCTCGACAACACCGCCTACTACGACCCTCCCAACCTCACCTGGCCTTTCGCCTGCTACATCGCCACCGTCGAGGTCGACCCAGAGACCGGGGTGTGGGATGTGCTCCGTCTGGTCGCCGTGGACGATTGCGGCGTGCGGATCAATCCGATGATCGTCGAAGGTCAGATCATGGGCGGCCTCACCGAGGCCTATGCGATGGCCAATATGCAGTTCATCACCTTTGACGAAGAGGGCAACTGCATCGGGTCCAACTTCACCGATTATCTCTTGCCGACTGCGTGGGAGACGCCAGGCTTCGAACTGCATGAGGTCGTCACTCCCTGCCCCCATCACCCGATAGGAGCCAAGGGCATCGGTGAGTGCGCCGCGGTTGGCGGGCCGGCTGCCTTCGTCAACGCGGTGATCGACGCACTCAAGGGCACCGGGGTACGCAACATCGACATGCCCGTGTTCCCCGACCGGGTCTATGCGGCGTTGCAGACCGGTCAGGACATCAGCGGGGCACCCCCGGTCAGGACCGCCGAAGCATGAACGCGCAGCCCGCCGAGGGGTGGAGGATGGTCGAGAAGGCCGACGAGCTGTCCCGTCAAGGTGTCGAGCTAGCCCTGGCGACAGTGGTGTGGCGACAGGCGCCGTCGTCGGGTCATCAGGGAGCGAGGGCCATCATCACCGCAGACGGCGAGATGCACGGCTGGGTCGGCGGCGCTTGCGCCGAGCCGGTCGTGATCCGGGAAGCCCAACGTGCGATCGCAGACCGCCAGCCTCGCCTCATCCTGCTCGGCACACCCGACCAGTTCGGCGAGCTCCCGGAGGGGATGACGTTCGTCCCGATGGCCTGTCAGTCCGAAGGGGCCATGGAGCTCTACATCGAGCCGGTGATCCCCAGCCCGCACCTGGTGGTGGTGGGACGCTCGCCGATGGCCGCCACCTTGGTCGATCTGGCCACCGCCTTGGGATGGCGGGTCGACCTGATCGATGTCGCCGGGTTCGCAACCGCCGATGTCGGGACCGGATCGGTCGTGGTGGTCGCCACCCAGGGCCATGGTGACGAGGAAGCAGTCGAGCAGGCGGTAGCGGCACAACCGGCGTTCATCGGGCTCGTGGCCTCGCACAAGAGGGGGGAGGCCGTTCTCGGCTATTTGGCCGACC
>DATHUL010000001.1:0-2241 GCA_035462285.1 Acidimicrobiia bacterium | reverse complement strand
GTCCCGATCGATGTCGCGCGGCGGGCTGACCACGTCCACCGGGCCGTCGTGGCATCGCCGGAGCAGGGAAGTTGCCCGGTGGACGTGATAGACGGAAGTGACCGCGATCAGACGGGTCCAACCCTGCTCCTCGGCGAGGCGGCCGATTGCCTGCGCCTCGCCCCAGGTGGAGATCTCCCCGGTGTCGGGGCAGAACACCTGAAAGGGTGCCCCGTCACACAGGTCGGTGCCGACGTCGCGGGTGTTCCCATTGGGGATGACGAGGTTGGGGGCGGCGCCGCTCTCCATCAATTCGACCGCCGTTTCGAGACGCTCCCGGCTTCCGGCGAACACCACCACCGCATCGGCCGACTGGACCTCATCGACGTCCAGGGTCGAGGGGAACACGAACCAGGCGAACGTGAGCAGGACGACGGTCGCCGCCACCACTGCCAGAGCCCAGGGCAGCGCCCTTCGAATCCGTCGTCGGGGAGTAGTGGTCAAGGGCGGCGTCCACCGGGTGGTCTCAAGGCGACAGTTGGTAGAAGCGAAAGAAGCCGGCTTCGCCCAGAGACCCGAACCCGGTGAAGCCCGCCTCCTCCGCATAGCGGCGGAGGGTCGAGGGGCGCATCACAGTCCCGGTGCCGGCGGAGGGCTTCGAGGAGAGACCGTCGGGGAGGCAGATGAGAATGCTGAACCCGTACATCAGCTTCTCGATCTCGTCGCCTCCCCCGGTGAAGGTGTCGGCGACGGCCTCGTCCATGATCACCACCAGCCCGTCGTCGCTGATCATCTTTCTGACGGAGGAGAGGACCTGCACCGGTTGCGCCATGTCGTGAATGGTCTCGAAGGCGACCACCACGTCGTATCCGCCCTCCCGGGGTGGCTCGGCGATGTCGGCGCTGCTGAAGGTCACCCTTTCGTCGAGCCCGGCGAAGATGGCGTTCTGGGTCGCCATCTCGACCGAAGGGCCGTCGATGTCGTACCCGTGGATGGTCGCCTCCGGGTAGGCGCGGGCCAGGGCAAGGGTCGACCACCCCGCCCCACAACCGATGTCGGCCACCCTCGCTCCCGGTCGCGACAACAGCTGGTGGACCGGGCCGAAGCCGGCGAAGAGGTCGGCAAGGTCGTTCTCGAAGAAGGGCCGGTTCATGTCGGCCTGGCTCTCCCGCATGTCCTGGCCGTACATCTCCCAGGAGACACCCTCACCGGACCGGTACGCCTCGAGGAGGAGCGCCATCTTCTCCCCGGCCGTGGTCAGCATCCGGGCGAGCGGGGCGAGGTACGAACCGTTCAACTCGTCGGTCAGAACCTCAGCGTGGGGCCCGGGGAGGGTGAACACCGGGGATTGGCCATCGAGATCGACATCCAGAACGCCGTAGGTGGCCTGCTGCTCCAGCCACTCCCGAACGTAACGTTCCGCCACCCCGGTGCTTGCCGCGAGATCGGCGCCGGTCTTCGCACCGGAGGCGAGGACCCGGTAGAACCCGAGCCGGTCGCCGATGTGTATCGAGTAGATCTCCACCGCTCCCAAAGCAGATGCGAAGACCCGATCGGCGAACGTCTCGACTCTCTCCGACATGGGAACTCCTTACGATCGAATGGGCTGTGAGTTGAGCGAAGGTATCAGGGGCCGGGCCGATTCCCGCGAAAACGCGACCACGAGTCGCGAAAAACAATCAGGTGGTGAGGTTGCTCCCGGCGAGGTGACCGGTCTACGTTTTGTTCACGCCGCAGGGGAAACTCGGCGGCGGCCCGGGCCAAGAGGTGCGGAGCGGCGAAAGCCGACCCGAGGCCGTGGTGCGGGTACCGACGCCACCGGGAAACCGAGGGCATCGGGACGACCGGCTGATCGGACGGGGATCCTTCGGGATCGTCGAGCGGTCTTCCGGACGGCGGGTCTAACCACCCGCACAGTCTTCTCGGAGACGAGAGGACGCGATTTTCGGATCGCACACCGCCGCAGGCCTCGGCCCGCGGCAAGCCTCCGATCGGAGTTGGGTCCCCGGCCCGACACCGAACGGACGAGAGTCCCGAGAGGGTTGAGGTTTCGGCCAAGGCTCCCTCGGGACTTTCTCGTTGTATGTGCGGGGGGGGCGACCCCCCTGCAACCCCCCGCCCGGGGCCAGGTCCCTCGGGCTGCTCTGAATCGGGATCGAGGGGTTTGGGCGCTGCAGGACTGCGGGGGGGCGACTCCCCTGCAACCCCCCGCCCGGGGCCAGGTCCCTCGGGCTGCTCTGAATCGGGATCGAGGGGTTTGGG